>CAZOYI010000090.1:0-4148 GCA_964583965.1 uncultured Caldisericota bacterium | reverse complement strand
ATATCGTCAATGAAGGTGACATCCGGATCAACGGCGTACATGTCATTGTAGCTGGTAACGAAATTCAGTATGCCGCTGGTACAACCGTTAGTCACGGCGATGCTGACTTTGGCTTCCCTCTTCGCTATTTCAACAAATATGACTATATGGAAGAGGAATGGGACATTCGCTACTTCTTCAAAGATGAAAACCATTCCAAAGAAAAAATCGACCCCAACCACTGGTATGACAAAGGCGAAGCCCTGTATCGAAGCAAAGATACTGCTATTGTTCCCAGTATTGAATATAAGGTTATGCAACCTCATTACAATGCAGTCATGATAAGCCATAGTGGTTCTTATTCCAACATTTTCGTTGTTTCTGGTATGACTCGTTTAATGGATATTGCCATCAACGATAGCTCCTATATTTGCGGAAGCACCGTTTCCACTGGCGATTTCTGGTACTATCAAAGCCCAATTCACAAAATTAGCACTGGTTTTAACTGTGACTTCCGATTTATTGATGAACCAGTATTACCAGGACCTCTATCTTTATCCATAAAAATGAGTACACCATTAAAAGTTGAACAAACCACACAAATTGATATTTCTTTAACCACTCCTCTTAAAAAGGGTGAAGAAGTTCATGTCATGCTTGAAGATGTATATGCACCTAACGCTCCCTATGCTACTCCGGGTATGGTAAACCCTGATGTGGTTTATAAAAAGATGGACGTTGACCACCAAATGATTACCTTTCAATATACACCCTATCGCGGAAGCTGTGGAGAATTGAAAACCAATTATCCTGCCCGTATTTATGCCTTCAAAGATGTTGGTGGAGTTAATGATATCGTACCACCAAACTCATATATTGATCCTTTCTATTACGATTTCGCTGAAAAAAATGAACGTGGAGATGTTATCGGTGATGCACCAACTCCTCCCGTACCTCCTATGCCAAAGGATATTGTAAAAGCTTATGATTGTTATTTGGAAAGATCCTACAATGTTATGCCTGAAGATATTCAAGTTGGATCTTCATCCAAGTGTATTGATACCTTGGCCCAACGATTCCCGAATTTAACACTCAGACTTAACGATGACGATAACCCCAATGATGTGAACGATCCAAACAATATCCGTATCTCCATCCCATACGGAGAAATGCCATTGATCGCAAACTATAATGCTCATCATGGCGGTATCGATTATATGTTTACCGCATATGATCTTCGATACATGATGGAATCTTATCCAAGTGACACTCATCTTGATTTTATGCATCCAAAAGTACTAGTACAGATGAACAAAGATGGTTCCTATTTGTATTGGTATTGGCAAGACAACGGAATTACTAATGTGCTTGATGAAGATGATATTTTAGCTGGTTCTCCATTATATCCTAATGATCCAAATCCTGCTAAGAATACTCCAAAATACCAGATTGGATACGACCGTCTAAACTGGATTGACATGGATTGTTCTGAAGATAGTCTAAATGGTTGTACCATTTGTGATAATGCTGAGTTTGGTAAACTCAACAAAATTACACGAGGTGATCATTATGCTTATGGAGACACCTCCTATTTTGAAGTCATCCATTATGGTGTACCCACAAAAGTTACTTATTATCATCAAAATTCAGGCGGAGACCAAGGCGGAGAAGTCAATATTGCAGTGTCTCCCGTCGATGGTTCTGATGATAGTCTTGATATCCGTTTGTATACTTACAATGCACTCTATGATTACAATTCTACCATGAGCCCTCCTCCATTTTTCTTATACGATACGTCTATGGGTATTGATTATTGTGGATCTACTAGATTAAAAGTTTTACCTCCTGATCCCTATGTCAACTTTGCAGAATTCAAAATTGTTGACCATGCACTTCAAAACTCCAGAATTAACTATACTTCTGGTATTGAACCATTATCTGAGCTTCCAACACCTGCTCCTCAAATTGAATCTCCTTATGATCCTATCATCAAAGATGTAGGTAAAGATTTACGAGCATACCCCGGTGGACAAACCCATACGGGTAGACTCGAAGGATCCGTTTATACTGGCTCATTCCTTCGCGTTGACGGAGAACACAATGGCTGGAACGCATATCCCGCTATGTGGTGGTGGTACTGGTATGGCATTGATCTAGACTACAACAATTTTACCGATTTTAACCGACTCGGAACTGAATTCTATCCCATGACAGACTATTCTATGTATTACATCTTGAAAGATGCTGAAGGAAATCATTTAACATTTGACAATAGCAATCCTGATTTGAGAATACGTCAAATGCAGATTGATGGACCCTTCATTACACCCTATATTTATAACAAAGACAACAATAGTGTTCGATCAAAATGGGAATACAATGGTGTTCGAAATGTTCCTATTCGATATGATCGATCTGGTATTATTTCTATTGATTCTTCGAATGCAATCGATTATATATTCACTGGCGATGATTGGACAAGAGCTGGCAACGATGGATATATTTATACCAACGTCAACGAATATTTAGAGTACTCCAATGAGCTAAATTATCGTGGACTCACCGATGTATTCTATATTCCTGAAATCATCCCCGTAGGTAGCGGTGTTATTACGCTATCTGTCATTCTTTGGGATGGCACAAGGAAAATTTTCCAAGATTGTTGTGCTGAACCTCCAACCGATGGTGTTGATGTACATGGTATTGATATCGAATCCTCTCTGGATACTATCACCGTTGATACTGACACCAAACTTGAATTAAATGTCAGCGAACATGAAGTAATGCAAGTTGTTAAGCCTGCAAATAACGCTGTTTTGGTAGTATGGCAAGACAGAGGTATTATCAATACAACTACAGGTCTGTATGATGGTGCCGGAGACGGTTGGGTTACTAATCCTCCAGCTTCTTCCAATGCTACTGAAGTCATGTATCAATATGATGCGGCTCTTGATATCAATGAAGATGGTTTAATTTCCTTTGCTGATTATGAAACTGAAATTGTTGGTACCTATCATCTGGCTACAAATACATGGATTTCAGGTATCATCGATGCTAGAACTTTCCAACGAGACAACGGAAAATATGTCTTTGATTTATCAGCCAGCAATGGTGCCCGCTTAAATCAGATTGGTTTGGATTTTGGTAGTTTCGATCTTAACGGCAATGTGAATATCGATCCAGACCACGTTATTTCTGAGTATGAAGCTCTACCACTCTATATTAACGCTTACAAATATGGTGACGATAACAACGATAGAGCTTTTACTCCATTGTATAACCTTGGTAATAACATTCCGCAGTATTCTCACGAAGTATACTTAGCTGGAATGAAAGTCATTGACATTGTTCCTATACGCGATCTATCTGTTTCTGTCAATCCTACAGTTTTAACAGCGGGTTGTATTCCTGAATTGGTAGACCCAGCAAGTCCTTTAACTATCGTTGTTACCGACGAAGACGGTGAACCAGTTGATTTAACTCAGGGAGTACCCGATGCAAAAGGCAACTACTTAGTTGTAAAAGATGATATCTGGCAAAACCTTTTTAAAGATCCACATCCAGAACCATTACCAGAATATTATTGGTTACGAACTGACCTTCATAACAAAGATATGACGTTGGCCAATAACGTTCGACTCTACGATCCTAATTTCTATGCCATCAAACCAGATTTCACTCTGTCTTCTGATGGTAAGTATGCGTTCAATGGATTCTGTGCCAATGACAAGGGTGATTTCAATGTATTCGTATATACTCCTGATCACAAGCATTATGGGATCGGAAATGTTAAAGTTGAATTACCTGACGTTTCATATAGCATTTTGAACACAGAAGATCCATCTGGTACTGCATACACAATCCCAGGCGAGCCTGATTTTGTACTCACTGCTGCTGACAATCGAATTTATCAAATCACTGTAACTTGTAAAGATGCACGCGGCTTAATGATCAAAGGTGTTAGCAAGGGCGTTAGCACTTGCGGTGGTGGTACAAAGAATACCGCTCGTTTTACTGTTTACACGAACCGTCCAGAATCCTGGAACTTTAGCGAAAAAGATAAGTTCTTATTTGCAGATCACTTTATGCAAGATCTCTATCCATACAATCTTAATGTAGGATTCGATTTCAACGACAATAAACAAATTGATTGGCGAAATGCGGAACTC
>CAZOYI010000089.1:0-15814 GCA_964583965.1 uncultured Caldisericota bacterium | reverse complement strand
GCAGAATAGGTATAGAAAGTGGAGATGTATACAAACATGGAAATGGCGACTAGAAGTATTAAACCAAGAAACAAGGTAAGAAAAAAATAAAGAAAATGCTCCGTAGTAGGTGGAAAATTGAGAGAATATGGAGCAGGAAGAAAAGCAGCAACCAGAAGAATAGGAATAGACCGCAGAGATGCACTGGAAAGCCTGGCAGAAATAAGTTTGACAAACCAGAACGAATACAAATGAATAGGACGACACAGTTCATAGGCAATAGAACCAGTTAAGATCATGGTAAAAATGTCATTGTCCCGAAACCACAACACAAAAAATGCTAGAAATGCCTGTTGAAGCCAGAGGATTTGAACAATCTGGGTGTAACTGATGGGTTGAGCTTGCACATTGCTTTGATAAAAAGCCTGGAAGATGAAAAGAAGCATAAAACCCCAGCAAAACTGAGTGATTGCTCCTGCAAAAGCTGCTGTTCGATATTGCAAGCCTTGTTTAATCTGCAGGAAAAAATAAGCTATGTAGGACCGAACATTGGATTGTCTATATTTCATACTCTGTGTATACCTGCGCAATGATTTCTTCAATGCTGTGATCGGTTGTATATTTTTCTTTTAAGAGCGATACATTGCCATCAAAAAGTGTTCTTCCTTTTCCAATCAGAATCACGCGATTTGTTAAAGCTTCGATATCATGCATATCGTGGGTGGTGAGAATAACGGTTACCTTGTTTTCATCATTGATTCTTTGAATGAATTTCCGTATCGCGATTTTGGCTACTGCATCTAATCCTATGGTGGGTTCATCTAGAAACAATATAGAGGGCTGGTGAAGAAGAGAGGCTGCGATTTCACATTTGATTCGTTGTCCAAGGCTTAATTGCCGAACCGGTTTGGGTAAAAGATCCTGCAGCTGCAAAATATCAACCAACATTGAAAGCGATGTTTTGTATCTCTTTTCTTCGATTCGGTAGATTTCTTTTAACAAAAGAAAAGAATCAAGTACGGGAACATCCCACCAAAGCTGTGATCGCTGTCCAAAAACAACCCCAATCTGGCGGACATACTCAATGCGGTTTTTCCAGGGAACCATTCCCATCACTTTGCAGGTGCCTGAAGTGGGAAGAAGAATTCCACTCATTATTTTAAGAGTAGTGGATTTGCCAGCTCCGTTGGGGCCAATATAGCCAATAATTTCCCCAGGATTGATATGGAATGATACATCTTCCAACGCATGTACCCATTTCCATTTTGGAAAAAAGAAAGAGGAGACAGCATCTCGCAAGCTTTCTTTTCGTTCATATACTTTAAATTGCTTTCGTAAATGTAAAACTTCAATCATCACTGCTCCATTAATGATTCGATAGTAAATCCATATGCATTATACCATGATTCCTTCTCCAGGTCTTCCTTATGTCTTTGATGCAACAATCAATGTTTTTGGTACAATACTTGCATGGTTAAAAAAACGATACGATGGATGATTGTGATATTGTGGCTGGGTTTGATTTTTTGTTTGTCTGCTCAACCTGCTGGTGATTCAAAGGAGTTAAGCTCAAATACTGCTCTTTGGTTGATACAGTGGGTGGAGATCGTATTTCCGCAGTGGTCTTTGCAGAGTAGTGATATTCATGGTCCATTGCGAAAAATGGCACATTTCATTTTGTATTTTGTACTAGGTTTATTGTTCACCTGGTCTATGCATATAGAGAAGGGGAATAAGAATAAGAAGATCTTGATAGTCATTACATTTTGTTTTTTCTATGCTTTAACGGATGAGTTCCATCAGGCTTTTGTACCAGGGCGAGGAGCACAGTGGTCGGATGTGGCAATTGATTCGATTGGAAGTTTTTTTGGAATTAGTTTACAATGGATGATTCAGCACCTACGAATCGTAGGGAAAAAATAAGTCTAGTATTTCTATTATTATCTTGCTACACCCAGGTGGATTAAAGGTAAGAATTGTGTGTTTTCTATGTTACAATAAAGAGATAAGATTTCTGTGCTTTAAGAACTGTTTTGCATACAAACTACGATTGTACAAAGGAGATCTTTTTGAAGAAGTTAAATGTGTATTTTAGCGAGATAAAAACATCTTTTTGGTTTTGTACCCCTTCTTACTATCCTAGTATTTCTTCTGCTAGCAATTCTTATGCATCGAATTGACTCGATCACCTCTATGGATAATCTTTCCGCCACTATGGTGTATTTAGCACAAAAAGAATTTCCATCTCGGTACATTTTTGACGAAAAAGGGAATGTGAGACTGATTTTGAATGTCATTACATACGAAAGTGTGTTGGATGCAGCCTTTAATCAGATTCGGCAGTATTCCAAAGGAAATCCTACTGTTGTTATACGGTTAATGGATGCTTTAGCTACGATCAATAAATGTGTAATAACCGAAACGCAGCGAAATGCTGTTCAGAAACATGCAAAAATGGTTTTAAATATGGCCATGAAAACATTTGATGAACCTCGAGATTTAGAAGACTTGAAGGAAAGAAGTAGGCAAATAGGTGTTACGTAAATTTTAGATTGCATTCAGTGGATGTTATTATACCTGTGGATTGTCTCTCGATTGAAGTTTGCGATTACAAGAACATTTAGAAAGGATGTCAAATGCATCTTTATTGGTTAATTCTTGGAATTGGTTTTTTAATCTTGGTATTAAGCGTACTGTTTCATGTAATTGTTCGAAGGATACGTAGTACCCAGAAGCTTTTTATCCGAGATGCAGCCTTATCCAACGAAGATCTATGGGATTTTGCAAAGAAGAATGCGATTGAACATTCCATATCTCTTCAACGAACAACATTCCAATCTCCTATACCGCGGATGAAGGCGAACTACGAATACATTTTGTCGGTGTATTCTTCCTTAAATGCAGATGTACGAGGGAGAAAATCGGTACCTCCAGCTGCTGAATGGCTTTTAGATAATTTCTATATGATCGAAGAACAGATGAAACAAATCCGAAAAGATTTTCGGATAAAAAATTACCGTCGATTACCCATTTTAAAAACCGGTCCTTTTCAGGGTTATGCACGTATTTTTGGAGTTGCTATGGATTTGGTGGCTCATACTGATGGTCAGTTTAATGAGGAACTTTTAACCAGATATGTTGAATCTTATCAATCGCAAAGCGTCCTATATGATCGAGAAATTTGGGCTTTTCCTGTTTTTCTGAAACTTGCTTTAATTGAAAACATACGAAATATTTGTGAAAAAATTGCTAACACTCAGCAACAATGGCATAAAGCAGACGAAGTCTTTGAAGACTGGATGGACAATGACGTTATTGATACGAGTCGAGGAATGCGATATTTCAAAGAGAGTCTAGCAGCCATTGATGGAACGAACCCTTTGTTTATTGAGCACTTGTTTTTCCATTTGCGAAGATCCGGACGGAGTTATATTTCTATACTACAAGAAATGAACCACCGGCTTTCTAAATTGGGAACAACCACAGAAGAGGTAGCTCGAAAAGTTCATAGCATGCAGTCTCTTCACACCATGTCTATTGGAAACTGTATATCTAGTTTGCGATATTTTTCTACCTTTGACTGGACCAGATTCTTTGATGCTGCTAGTATGGTTGATAAAATCTTGTTGGAAGATCCTGATGGTTCTTATTCTCAGATGGACGTAGCTACAAAGTATCGATACCGATCTGTTATTGAAGAAACCGCTCTTAGGCTACACGTGTCTGAAATTCACCTTGCTAAAGAGGCTATTGAACTTTCTAAGGAAGCAAAAGTAGCTTTGCTTGATCGTGTAATTGAAGAAATTGAAATCCGTAAAAAGACCCATGTGGGATATTATATTATTGGAGATGGAAAATCGGAACTGATTTCTCGACAAAAGAGTCATCATCGAAAAAACTATATTGCCAAAAACATTCCACGACGAATATTCTTTTATGTGTTTTCCATTGCAGCACCCACTTTCTTGCTCACAGGAGTAGCAGTTTGGTATGGTTTGCAACAACAAACCCTTCTACATCCAGTAACTGCCACAATTCTGATTGCATTGATTGTGTGGAATCCTATCTCAGAAATTATGATTCATTTTGTTCATTGGTTGGTTTGTAAAATCTTTCCTCCAACCCTTTTCCCACGATTATCTCTTGAAGATGGGATTCCTTCTTCTATGACAACCTTAGTTGTCATCCCTGCTTTATTACCAGATGCCGAAACTGTACATGAACTACTACGGCATTTGGAAAAACACTATCTTGCTAATCGCGAAGAAAACATTTACTTTGCTCTTGTGGGCGCTTTCAAAGACTCAAAAGAACCACAAGTGAAAGATGCGGAAAAAATAATTCAAGAAGCTTTTAAACACATCAAGGAGTTAAATAAAAAGTATTGTCTAGATCAAGAGCAGGATTTGTTTTTCTTTTTTCACCGAAAAAGTCAGTTTAACAAAAAGAATAATATTTGGATTGGATGGGAACGTAAAAGAGGGGCACTTCTTGAGCTTAATGATTTAATTCTGGGATGTTCTCACACCAGCTTTTGTCATTTATCATGTAAGAATCCATCTTTACCTCCTATAAAATATGTCATTACATTGGATAGTGATACGATTCTTCCTCTTGGTACTGCAAAAAAACTTATTGCAACGATGGCACATCCATTAAATCAGCCATTGGTGAATTATGAAAAAAATATCGTAACTGATGGATATGCAATCATGCAACCTCGCATTGAGATTACAGCAGATAGTGCAAATAAATCTTTGTTTTCAGAGATTTTTACGGGGCAAAAAGGAATTGATCCCTATGCAAATGCAACATCTGATGTCTATCAAGATCTTTTTGATGAGGGCATATACACTGGAAAAGGGATTTATGATGTAGAAATATTCCAGAAAATTCTTAAAATGGCAATTCCTGATAATACCGTGCTTAGTCATGATTTACTGGAAGGATCCTTTGTCAGAACTGGACTAATAACAGATTTGCGATTAATGGATTCGTATCCTTCTACATTCTTGTCCTACTCCTCTAGACTTCATCGTTGGGTGCGTGGGGATTGGCAACTGCTTCCATTTTTATGGAGGACGATTCGAAACCGCAATCAGCAAATTGTCAAAAATCCACTATCATTCCTTTCAAGATGGAAAATGTTTGATAATCTTCGTAGAAGTCTAGTCATTCCTGCTTATCTTGTTTTGCTTCTTTTTGCAACGATCTTTTTCCCAAACCAAACAACCGGTTGGCTACTCCTATTTTTCGTTTCCCTTTTTTCACCTTTTTTGATACAGCTTTTGGAACAATTTATGAATCCCCATTTTTGGCATCGCAAATACAAAAACTATACTCATGAAATATCTGGTTTAAAAGCCATCCTTTTACAATCTATTCTTCAACTTTTCTTTTTACCATATACAGCAGGTCTTATGTTACATGCGATCAGTATTTCATTAGTACGGATCTTCATTACAAAGAAAAATACTCTTCAGTGGACAGCTGCAGCCATTGTCGAGAAATATCAAAACAACACACTTACTCGATACACTTTTTCTATGAGCATATGCATCTTATTCGCGGTGATCTTTGGATTGATAGGATTTGTACTTCCATCTTCGATTCAACTTTCTGCTATAGGATTTGGTTTTATGTGGGTTTTTTCACCTTTGATTGGGTATCTAATCAGCCAAGACTATCAGGAGGAACCTGTTGAAATGACGGATCAGCAAAAGCAACATTTGAGAGTGATCGCAAGAAAAACCTGGCGCTACTTTGAAGAATTTATGAACGAAAAAAATCACTATCTTCCACCCGATAACTATCAGACAGATCCTCCACGTGGTATAGCATATCGAACGAGTCCAACTAATATTGGATTGGGATTGTTATCCGTTTTATCTGCCCGAGATTTTGGTTTTATACCAACAACCGAAATGGTTGATCGTATAGAAAAAACAATGACTACTATAGAATTGATTGAAAAATGGAATGGGCATCTTCCCAATTGGATTGATACGCGTAGCCTTGCATCGTTGCAGCCTACCTACATATCTACAGTAGATAGTGGAAATTTACTCAGCTATTTAATAGTATTAAGAGGGGGACTGAAAGACTATCTGCATAAACCGCTTGTAGAAATGAAAATGTTGCAAAGTATTCGTGATACACTTTTCTGTGCTGGAGAAGAGGGATCTCAATGTAGCGAAAACATGATGTTATGTTTTACTTTTCCAATTATTGAACCTATCAATCTTGCTTCTTGGCAAGATGTAATAAATCAGCTGGAATCTTATCCTGCATTTGATGAAATGAAGCAAACTCCTTGGAAACTCAAGGTAAAATCTATGGTGAAGATTTTGTATCAAGAGTTTCATGAGTACTTTCCTCCCATGAAATTATTCCGAAAAATACCTTTGGATTTGCGTGAATCCAAAGTTCCACCCAAAATCGTTGATATGGTGGAAGAATTGCGCACAAATTGTGAAAAAAACCACGCATTGGTGGATTTGCCAGCTGTATCTGATACCTCCATTCACCTTATCGAATCGATAGAAAAAATCCTTCACAAGGAAGATGTTCAAGATCTCCAAGAAGGTCTTACATGGCTTACTACTTTGAAGAATCATCTTGTGGAAAGCCATGTGAAAATGCAGCAATTATTAGACAGGATTTACATTCTTCTTCAGCGAATTGATACGATCATCGATGTAATGGATTTTATTCCATTGTATTCAAAACGAAAACAGTTGTTTTCAATTGGTTATGCACCTGAGTCTCAAAAAAGAACACCTTCTTTTTATGATCTTTTGGCATCAGAAGAACGTCAAACTAGTTATATTTGTATTGCAAAAGGTATTGTTCCACCCTCACACTGGTTCCGAATGGATCGTACATTAACTACGGTGGATGGTTACAAAGGATTGATATCTTGGACAGGTACAATGTTTGAGTATCTAATGCCTCTTCTAATTATGAAAAAATACAAGCATACTCTGTTAGACGAAAGTTATGCTTTTGCAGTTCGATGCCAAATGAAGTATGCCAAGCAGCGAAATATGCCATGGGGTTCCTCTGAATCGGCCTTTTATTCATTGGATAAAAATCACGATTACCAATACAAAGCTATTGGAATACCATGGTTAGGATTAAAGCGGGGACTTGTAAAAGATGCGGTTGTTGCACCTTATGCAACATTTTTAGCGCTTATGGTTGATCCCGTTGCAGCACTTCAGAACCTAGAGGAATTACAAAAAGTTGGGTTGGAGGGTGCGTATGGATTCTATGAAGCAGCGGATTACACACCAGAACGGTTGACTTTTGGTAATGAACGAAAAATTGTAAAGACTTATATGTCTCACCACCAGGGAATGAGTTTTGTTGCTTTGAATAATGTATTTCATAATAATGTCATGCAGCAGCGTTTTCACCAAAATCCCTGTGTAGATACAGCATCTTTGCTTCTGCAAGAAAAAAGCCCTGTGAATTACGTTTTAACCAAAGATGCTAAAAAAAGCCATGGACCAGAGGACAAAACTCAAGTCAGTAAATCCAGTGCAGTACGATCATTTGATTCACCTAATCCGTATCTTCCAAAAGTTCATGTGCTTTCCAATGGCAATTATTCCATATTGCTAACCGATAAAGGGACAGGGTATAGCCGAACGAAAATGATGGCAATTACTAGATGGAGAGAAGATTTAACCCTAGATTCCTATGGTACTTTTTTTTATATCCGAAATGTAGATACTGATGCATGCTGGTCTGCTGCATATGCTCCATTAAAAACAAAACCTGATCGATACAATGTTGTTTTTTCTTCTGATAAAGCCATATATACCCGAAGAGATGGAGACATTGAAACCAAAACAGAAGTAGTGATAACTAGCGGGGATCCTGTGGAAATCCGGCGGATCACTTTGAGAAATACCGGAAACCGATCTTGCTTATTGGAAGTTACTAGTTATTCGGAAGTGGTTTTAACTTCATTGTCTGATGATATTACTCATCCATCATTTAGTAATCTATTTGTAAAGACAGATGTTCGTACTGATTTGCGATGTTTGTTGGCGACAAGAAGACCTAGAGTAGAAACAGACAGAAGCAATTGGCTGGCTCACGCAGTGATTGTATCAAAAGAAACCTATGGAGATATTCAATATGAAACAGATCGAATGAAGATGATTGGACGAGGACACTCGGTTCAGAATCCTGTTTCTATCGAAAAAGGACACTTTCTTTCCGGCTCTGTTGGAGCTGTGTTAGACCCCATTATGAGTTTGCGTGTCATGGTGAGAATAGAACCCAAAAAAGACACTACTATTTCTTTTGTTTCTATTGTTGGTGCAAGCAGAGAGTCTGTGATTAACAAAATTCAACGTTATTCAATTGCTGATGAAATTGAAACCGCATTTCAGTTGGCATTAACCCGAAGCCATGTAGAAACCAATTACTTGAATTTAGATCCAAAAGAAGTGGAATTGTACCAGAATATGCTTTCGCATATCGTTATGATCAGTCCTTCAAGACGACAATATCAAGAAGAATTCTTAACCAATCGCAAAGGCCAATCTGGATTATGGCGATATGAGATATCTGGTGATAAACCTATCGTGTTAGTTTATCTTAAAAAAAATGAGCCTATGAGTATTCTGTATGATATTCTACAAGCTCATGAATACTGGCATTTAATGGATGTTAAAGTAGATTTAATACTTCTGGTCGAAGAAGAAGTTGGATACAATTTACCACTTAAAAGACTTGTATCGGATATTGTTTCCTCACGGGAGACCATAGATGTATCTAAAGAAGGGAAAGACATATTTATTTTGGAACGCAATGTTGTTCTCCCTGAAGATATATCACTGTTTTATTCTGTTGCCCGAATGATTTTGAGAAGTGGAGTACGATCCCTTCAAGATCAATTATCAATCCCAATTCCGCCACCTCCTATAAAAATGATACCTTTCTCAAAAAAATCTGTATGCCCAACCATTGATTTTAAAATCAACCATTTAAGGTTTTTCAACGGACTGGGGGGATTTACCCAAGATGCACAAGAATACCAAATACTTCTACGATATGAGTATTGTACTCCAGCTCCCTGGATTAATGTGATTTCAAACGATTCTTTTGGCTTCCTTGTGACCGATCTGGGTTCAGGATATGCTTGGTATGGGAATAGCCGCGAAAACAAATTAACTCCATGGTCTAATGATGTTGTTTCGGATCCACCTGGAGAAGTGTTCTATGTTCGGGACGAAGATTCATCTGAGGTATGGTCTTTAACTCCTTCTCCAATTCGTCAACGAGTTCCTTATCGAATCACGCATGGTTTTGGATACTCCATGTTTGAACATAGTAGTCATGGGCTTTATCAGAAATTAACTCAATTTGTCATTCGCAATCAACCTGTAAAGATTAGTATGATAACCCTTCGAAATGATACAACTTCAGCAAAAAAATATACAATTACAAATTATATACGTCCTGTTTTGGGCGTAAGTGATCAGTTTACTGCTCCTTACTTGCGAACCCTTTTCAGTAGTCCTTCCAATTTACTGATTGAGAATTCAACCAATGAAGAATTCCCAGGACATGTTGCATTTCTATCAACATCCCTCCAAGATGTTACTATGACAGGGGATCGGCAGGAATTTTTCGGTTGTGGATCTTTGGACTCACCAGAAAGTCTCTACTACAAAGAGCTTTCAGGAAATCTTGGATCGGGATATGATCCTTGTGCAGCAGTTCAAGGATTGGTACAATTGCAACCTGGTGAAACCAAACAAGTTGTTTTTACTTTTGGAATGGGTTCAAACCAGCAAGAAGCAAGTCGATTGGCTCAACGCTATCGAAGAATTAAGAAAGTACAACATTCCTTTACTGAAACGAAGCAGTTCTGGCAGGATAGAAATCGAATTCTGCAAGTCAAAACACCAGATGAAAGTATGGATGTGATGATGAATGGATGGCTTCCATACCAGATCATTTCATGTCGATTATGGGCGCGATCTGCATTTTATCAATCTGGAGGTGCTTTTGGTTTCCGAGACCAATTGCAAGATTGCATATCAATTGTTCACATCGATCCAATATTATGTCGAAATCAAATACTGCTTCATGCCCAGCACCAGTTTGTTGAAGGGGACGTACAGCACTGGTGGCATGAACCCTCGGGCAAAGGGACAAGAACGCGAATTAGTGATGATCGATTATGGTTACCATATGCTACAGCAGAGTATATTCGAATGACTGAAGATTGGGATATTCTCCGAGAAGACTTGCCTTATCTAGAATCTCCTACATTAAAAAATCATGAAGAAGAACGCTATGAGAAGCCTTCTGTCTCAGAAGAATCCTCATCATTATATGAACATTGCATCCGCGCAATAGAGATTTCTCTACAATTTGGAAGCCATGGACTTCCGCTTATGGGAACGGGAGATTGGAATGACGGCATGAATACGGTAGGAAATAAGGGAAAAGGGGAAAGCATATGGCTTGGTTGGTTTATATATTCTGTACTCAACCTATTTATTCCATTGTGTCAGAAAATGGGAGATGATGATAGAACAAGGCAATACCGAGATGTTATGGAAAGAGTTTTAGGAGCTATTGAAAAGAATGGCTGGGATGGGAATTGGTACCGAAGAGCTTTTTTTGATAATGGAACTGTTTTGGGATCTATCGTAAATACTGAATGCAAAATTGATTCAATTGCTCAAAGTTGGGCTGTTATATCAGGCGGAGCGGATCCAAAAAGAGCTTTTCGGGCAATGCAATCTGTAGAAAATCACCTGCTTTTACGAGAAGATGGTATTGTTACACTTCTCTATCCACCTTTTGACCAAGGAGAAACTGAACCAGGTTATATTAAATCATATTTGCCCGGTGTTAGGGAAAATGGAGGGCAATATACCCATGCTGCTGCCTGGGTAGTGATTGCTTTTGCAAAAATGGGGCAGGGGAATAAAGCTTGGGAGTTATTTTCTATGCTAAACCCTATCCATCATACTAATAATTTGAAAGAGTATTCAACATACAAAACAGAACCATATGTACTAGCAGCAGATGTATATAGTCAGTCTCCTAATACTGGAAGGGGTGGTTGGACTTGGTATACTGGATCTGCCTCCTGGTTGTATCGAGCAGGTCTTGAATACTTGCTTGGATTTCAAAAACACGGAGATGAAATTCTCATGGATCCTTGTATACCAACGACCTGGGAAGAATTTTCTATCAAGTATCAATATCATGATACCCTATATCATATCACGGTATTGAACCCTGAGCATCTAGAGAAAGGTGTAAAATTCATTACAATGGATGGGTTTCCTTTGAAAGCGAACTACATTCCCCTTATCAATGACCATATTGAACACAATGTAAAAGTTTTTTTAGGTTGTCTGCAAAATCAATAAATCTAGAGAGAAGAAGCAATAGATGTACAAAATTAGTTTTATTATCATGATGTTTCTTTTGCTTTTTTTCATGGAGTTTAATGACTCTTTTGATTTCAATTGCGAGTTTAGGCGTAAGTCTTCTAATTATCCTTATTGCTACTGTTACCTAAGAGTGCAAGGTGTTGTTTGTCAAGCGTTTTTCTGAATCTGGTTTTGGAATGGTGAATGTAGAAAACCCAACACACCGTAAACCTTGTGTGTTGGGTTTTTTTTACGTCTTTTTAATCCATTTGTCATCATTATTTGAGGTTAGTAGGGAGATATTTCGGATTCTTGTGATTGGGTTTTTGGATTTGTTGGTATTTAGATTGGTACTTTTTCGGAAAAAAAGAAATCCCTATTCTTTATTATATCGCAGGACTATTACCCTGCTTATTGGGAATTACGGCACTTTTTATCTAAAAACGGGTTGTTTGAAAAAAAATATGAAAAAAGTTTTGATTTTTTTGTGAAAAATATTGAAATTTTTTTTTGATTTTGCTAGTATAAATACTGGTTATTAGTTCTGTTACGTTGGTTCGATCACATCACTCCAGCATAATAGTCTAGTGATACAACAAAAAAATAAAATTGCTGGAGGCAATTCTATGAACATTTATGTCGGTAATTTATCGTTTGACACCCAAGATTCTGATTTAAGAGCAGCTTTTGAACCTTTTGGTGAAATCACAACCTGTAATGTTATCCGTGATCGTATGACTAATCGATCTCGTGGTTTCGGCTTTGTTGAAATGCCCAACCAAGAAGAAGCTATGAAAGCAATCCAAGAGTTGGATGGCAAAAGCCTTCAAGGTCGAGAAATCCGTGCATCTGAAGCAAAACCCCGTGAAAACAGAGACCGTGACAATCGCGGTGGCGGTTTTCGAGGTGGCAACCGTAATCGAACTTGGTAGTCGAATAAAAAAACTACAAGTTTTTTAAGAAAGAAAACGGTAGGTGTTTAGCCTACCGTTTTTTATTATTCCAAAAAAAAGAACAAGCATTTCCCAGTAATTTCTTTACAGAAGTGTAAACCATGATACGATTAAAAAAAGGTCTTTTACAAATACGCTTCTTCCTTTATTTGTTTCACCTCAGAAAGGAGGAATATCATGACATTTTTAATTCTTCATGGGTATTATTTGCAGGGAGCAGGAAGTAACTTCTTTGTGTATCACACATGTAAAAGCCTTGTCGAACTTGGACATGATGTAATACTTGTGTGCCAAGAAACTGCTGTATGGGAATATGATATTATATCTGAAGTTTGGGATTACAAAACAGACCAGAATAAATTTACTCTTACTTTAAAACGAGAACAAAAACACAATGGTCGTTGTGTATTATATCGGCCATTTATTGGGAAGAATTTACCGGTTTTTACGTATGAAGATCATCAGCCTTTTATTTCACGAGAATTATGCTATATGTCTGATCAGGATATTGCAATCTATGTGAATTACAATGTCCGCGCTCTGCAGAGTATTTTTGATCATCATTCAATTGATGTTCTTTGGGCTCATCATTGTTTACTCCAGCCATATATCACATCAATTGTTACCAATATTCCAGAGTCTTGTTATCGCATTGCAACCATACATGGTAATGCAATTCAGTGTATTCAGAAGAAGAAAACCCTGATGCGGTATGCAGTAGAGGGATTAAAGGATTTTCATCATATATGCTTTACTTCTACTGATATTCAAAAAGAATTCATGCATTTGTTTAAAGAAATATTTGTTCAAGAGACAGAAAAAGGCATGTCTGAATGGGAAAACAGGATGTCTATCATCTTCCCGGGAATTGACACAGACTTATTTCATCCAATTGAAACAGAGATTTCAAAAGAGAGTGTTTTGGAAGAAGTATTACACCTTGTAAAGTCCCAAACACAAATTGGACCGACTGTCATGAATGAAGATCATTATTGGGATACTGATGTCCTGGAGATATTTCGATTAAGTACGATCAACACTAAAACTCATCCCTTGGTTATGTTTTTTGGTAGATATATCTGGACAAAAGGGATTCAAATGCTCGCTATTGCAATTCCCTTGATTCTCCAAAAGCATCCCAATGCAAGATTTGTTTTTATTGGCTATGGTCCTACCCAAACCTATACCGAAACATTAATTTCGTATTTGCAACATGGGCGTCAAGAGTTGTTTATTGAATCTATTCAGAATCCAGACCTTTGGGATGCACAAATTGAACACTTTACCACAGTGTATTTGCGTTCTTTTTTACATTGGATGGAGGATCCAGTATTTCGAGATCATTATTTCCATACTGCAAAGAATGAAATTCAAAAAGTTGTTTATTTTACTGGATATGTTGATCAGCCCATTGTGAGTAAATTGATTCGCTGTGCTGATGCTTCCGTTTTCCCATTTTTAATACCAGAAAGTTTTGGTGGTGTTGCACTTGAATCTCTAGGAAGTGGCGTTATTCCTTTGATATCTAACCAATGTGCGTTTGTAGATTTTATGACTTTGTACCAAGATTCAATTCGAAATCATCTTCCTGATTTTGTTTATAAACCCATACCACTAGATGAAGAGTTAATTTTTTCTTTGAGCAGAATGATTGTACATTTGCTAGATCAATTTAACACTCTTGCAACCACTGATAAACAAGTACTTCGAAGAGAGTTACATGCCATAACAAAAGAGTACTTTTCTTGGGAGAGTATGATTCTAAAGTACATGAAATTGATCAATCTCTGAAATATGAATGATAAATTGAACTGAAACAAAAAAACCTCCCGAGGGAGGTTTTTTTGTTAGATAAGAATCTATTCGAAAGCTAGTTGTTCTCTTTTTCTAGCTTGTACATATCGCGATCTACATAGAATGTATGTAAGAGTTCATGGGCAAGGTGTGAGTTGGGTTTTTCAAAGAATTTTTCATATATCTTCTTGATTTCAGGGTTTTCATGTGATTTGCGAATGGTTAAAGCTTCGTCTTGAGAATAGATAGCGGCAGCTCTTTTCTGACATACATCAGGATCATTACTGATTGGTTGTCCTCCACCATTTAAACAGCCACCAGGGCAGGCCATAATCTCGATGAAATGATAAGGACTAGTACCATTGCTTACTTCTTCCAATAGAACTCGTGCATTTCCTAGTCCTGAAGCAATCGCTACTTTGGCGGTAATTTCTTTTCCATCAGCAGCTACCATAGGGATTTCAGCTTTTCGGATTCCTTGCATTCCTCGTACGATTTCTAATTCTAATTTTGGTAGTGCTTTGCCAGTGACAACCTCATAAACTGTACGAAGAGCAGCTTCCACTACTCCGCCTGTAACTCCAAATATTACAGCAGCTCCTGTTGACTCACCCAATGGAGAATCAAAGGATTCTTCTGGAAGATGTTCAAAATCAACACCAATTTCTTTCATCATGCGAGCAAGTTCGCGAGTTGTGATTGCTATATCGACATCTTGGAAGTGATCTTCTTCTTTTAGCATCAATTTTTCTTGCCAGTATTCATATGCATCGGCATGTTCAGGTCGTTGACATTCGTATTTTTTGGCTGTACAGGGCATCACTGAAACGCAGATAACATCTCTTGGGTCCAGATTCTTTCCCTTGGCATAATATGTTTTTGTGACAGTTCCAAACATTTGTTGAGGGGATTTGCAAGAAGAAAGATTGGGGAGACATTTAGGGAAGAAATGCTCGATAAATTTGATCCAGCCGGGAGAGCACGAGGTAATAAGAGGTAAACGTGCTTCTTCTCCATTTAAAACCTTTGTTAACCGGCCGATAAACTCTGTACCTTCTTCTAAAATGGCAAGGTCAGCAGCAAAGTTTGTATCAAATACCGCATCAAATCCCAATCTTCGTACACCAGCGGCCATTTTGCCAGTGACTAAAGAACCAACAGGCATGCCAAATTCCTCGCCTAATGCAACTCGGACAGCAGGAGCAGTTTGAACAACGACATGTTTTTTTGGATCTGCAATATAGTCCCATACACGTTCGACGTCGCTTTTTTCTGTGAGTGCACCAACAGGACATACCTTAATGCACTGTCCACAATTGGTGCAATATGTTTCTCCAAGTCCTTTATCCATGAAACAGCTAACTTTGCTATTGATTCCTCTGCCAGCAATTTCTATTACGTTAACAGATTGAACCAATTCACATTCTTTTACGCAGCGTCGACAAAGAATACATTTGTTTAAGTCTCGAACAATAGCTGGTGATGTTTCATCAAGGGGGAGATTCAACTCTTTGGTTGGCTCGAATGGAGTGTCATCAATACCTAAATCATAGGAGATTTTTCGTAATTCACAGATTTCACTTGCAGCACAATTGAGACAGTCTTTTGGATGGTTGGCTAAGATGAGCTCTAAAATTGTCTTCCGTGCTTGACGGACGCGAGGGGTGTTGGTTT
>CAZOYI010000088.1:0-5027 GCA_964583965.1 uncultured Caldisericota bacterium | reverse complement strand
ACCTTCGCTCTCAACCGTCTCATGCCCAATTGTTTTCCACTGCAGATCATTCTTCGCAATATGTGTTAACCAATAGTACTATTTTAAAAATCAATGAATTGGGTAAGAAAGAATGGAGTGTTGGTTTTTGGGAAAAGCATGAAATTTGCGGGGATGATTTTTTGGATGGCATTCAGTTTGATTTTCTTCAGATAACCCCTGAAGGCAATATTGTAGTAGCTGGCAGCGCTACTTCCAATGAACTGTCTAGTCCAGATGCCTGGCAACCAACTATACAATCCACTCAGTCAATGGGAGCTTATGTAGCGTATGATGGTTTCCTGGCTTCTTATTCTCCCAAGGGAGACTTACTTTGGTCTACCTATTTAGGGGGAAGTGGTCATGATGGGGTGATTCAATTGTCTGTTCGTTCTGATGGAATATATGTTTTAGGAAGCAGTCAATCCCCTGATTTCTACACCCGTGTTCTACCCCAATATGATGTACCCGTAGATGCTTGGGATAAAGCTGATCAACATCAGTTTAACTTTTACTATATCATGAAGTTTTCTTTTGATGGTCAATGTGAATGGACAGAAAGATTTCAAAAACCCTCGACGAATGATAGTTTTAGATTCACTCATATGAAATCTATTCAAGATACACCTACGGGTTTCATAGTTCTGTGTACCTCAAATGAAACTTCTCTTCCTGTTGTAAAACAGGAATCCACTTCTTACTCTCAATACTACAGTGGTAGAAATACTTCCGAGAAAACAGCCCCACATGATTTTTATCTTTTTTCCATTGACTTACAAGGTAATATGCTTTGGTCTACCTATTTGGGTGGTTCTGGTGACGAATTTGTTGGAACACCTTCGGAATCTCCAAAACATAACATTCCTTCTCTCATTATGGGTGAATCTTCTTTTTGTGTCGTTGGTGAAAGCACTTCCATTGATTACCCTTTGTTGCATCCTTTGCAGGATACTGTACAGACTGGAAATACAACTTTGGACGAATGGTGGTCTGGTCCCAGGCCACAAGGATGCCCTGTTATAACATGTTTTTCATATACTGGAGAACAACTTTGGTCTACCTATTTGGGTGGCCCCTCTCTAACATTAACCGATGCTCTAATGGATAAAGAAAGTGTATTTATTACAGGCAATACAACGGAACCGATTTTTCCTATTCATTCAAATTCTTCTGATGATAATACCTTTCACGGAAGCACAGATGGCGTTATTGTGCAAATTGACCCTAAGGGTAATCTGGTGTGGTCTACTTATTTTGGGGGAGACAAAAAAGACACAGTAGATGCCATTTCTATTCACGAAGATATCTTGTATTTTACAGGATCGTCTGACTCAAGCTGCTTCCAAACACCTTTACAAAAGGTAGAAACTTCAAAGGAGACAGTGTTTAGAGAAGGTCCCTTTTACTCTGGTATTGCAACAATGTATGTTGCTTCTTTGGATATCCATACGAAGAGGAAAAGTATTGCCTTATTCGAAGCCCTTCAGCCTCTATACACACCTGATCCATCAAATCCATCTGTTCAAAAGAAAAATCCACTATGCCATATTCCCTACCAAGAATTCCAAAGCTTTGACCTTCTTTTTCTCCCCAATCACACTGTCTATTGCGTGGGAGTTCTTCGATGTTATTTACTAGAACCTACTGAATCCAACAATTTCGATGCCTTTCAGAACTACGATATCGTACCATCAGAAGCGAAAGCATTATACTTCTTAACTCAATGGTCAGAATTCCCATATGAATAGACAAAGTAAAGGATGGATTTGGCAAAATGAATCATAGAAAAAGAGCTCAAATTCTGAGTATGGGGGGTTCAGAAAACTGTTGGATTCTTTCAAAGGAAGAAAAAAATAGCACAGAAGCTCATTACTACTTTATTCATCCCGACGATGGATCTGTTTTGGCGAAATGGGAAACTACCGTAGCAGAAGATCCAAATTTCAAAATACATGATGATACTGAACTGTTACCCAAAAGTAGATACTCCATAAGAAATGTACTATAGTACAAGCAAGGAGAGTGTTTGGTGAAAAAAGTAATACTTTTACTAGCAATACTATGTGTTTTTGTTTCAGGTTGTACGGCAAGGTATGATCGAAAAGAATCAGTTGATTCTGTAACACCAGCTGCTGTAATCGACGCCACTCAAGAAGATGTAAAATCTGCTGCTTTTTTTGAAACAAGTGATTATTATTGTCCATGGGGAAAAGGGTTATCATTTTCAAAGAGCGGTGAGAGTTTTTTTACACCATTAAATAATCTCGGTATTAGTATAGGGCACTGGTTTGCATGGCTGGTTAGAAAATCTGACTATCCTTATAAAAGTAAAGGTGCTCGTTATGCTCCATCTATAGCACATTGGAGACAAGCGGTAAATGGATATGGTGGATATAAAGAATACGGAGTAATGATTCTCGATGAATTGGTTTACAGAGGTATTTCAAGAAAGAGATTGAAAAAAGATGGATCGAAAGACAAAGTACACGATCAGCCACTTTTACCTTAGAAAGAAAGGAGATAAGTCCTATGAATAAATACCTCTATTGTATGGTAGCCTTTTGTATATTGTTTTCCGGATGCAAATCTACTCCTGTATCAGAGAGCGCCATTGATAATGGTTCTTCCGTATTGTCTGCCAGTAATACTTCAGACAACGAAACGGAAGCTTCCTTTGGAAATGTTTATGATCGGGCAGCTTCTTATGTAGAAGCAAAAGAACTTATATCCATAGAGGACATTTCCGATTATCCCTATGCAGAAGAAATATGGAAACAGCCTTTTCCTGTTGATTATTCAGAACGCTATCCCTGGCCGATTCCTATGGTTCAGACACAAAGCAAAGTGTATTATGTACTGAATCATAGGGTTGTGGGAGATGGATATAATACATATCCTGAAAACCAGGATCACAAGATTTACAATGCCGTTATTTCTTTTGATCCGTTTACCAGAAACACTCAATGGGTCTATCGAAATGAATATGTTTTGTCTCGGTCTATTGCAGTATCATCCGAATTTGTTTTTATAGGAACAAATGTTACCGATAAAGCTATTGGACAGGATACCAATGTTCTGACTGCTTTGGATATCCAAACGGGCAAAGAAGTCTGGACATGTCCTCTGCTTGAAACCGTTCCATCTGCAGCAAATGACACCCCAGAAGAGGTAAAAGGGCTCTTCCTTACCAGCAATATCCTGTACGATAACCAGCAGGTGCTGTGTCTGGTGAATGCATACAAATATAGCGATGAAGAAGGAAAGCCAGCTATATAATGTCAAGTAGTAAAATGCTTATTCTGTCTGTATCATCTGCATAAATTCCTCTCAACGCTCCTTCCTGTGTGTTTTGAGAATGTGTAAAAAAAACCTCATATTTTGCTGAAAGGAACTACCGGGATTCTAATTTCATAGGGTTGCTTCTTTGTAAGCACAGCCCAAACAATGCAAGTAAGCTTTCTCGCTACAGCCCCTATCGCTGTTCCGTATGCTTTTCCCTCTCCTCGTTTTTTCTGATAGTAGGCACTTAATACAGGATCATGATAAGCAGCTACTACAGCAGCTAACCAAAGTGATCTTCGTAGGAACCGAGAACCTCTCTTGGAGATATGATTCCGGGTTCCTTTAAACTCCCCTGATTCTTTGACAGACGCATCAAATCCTGCATACGCAACCAATTTGTGAGGAGTCGCAAATCGATGAATATCCCCGATCTCTCCTACAATAGTAGCTCCTACGACTGGACCTACTCCGGGTATAGTTTGAATGACCGTATCCGGCAAATGAGACAACTCCTCTTCGATTCTTTCTTCCACCTGCCCAACGTGTTCTTCTGTAAATTGAATCTGTTTGAGAATGAGTTTTAACTGAAAAGAAAAAGCATCCAAGGCCAATCCAGTACCAAAGGAATTCTTGGCTGCCTTTCGCAAAGCTCTTGCTTTGTCTTTTCCCAGACGTCCTTTACTGACCCTTGTGAGAAAATGGGTCAGTTTGGGGGTAGACAGTTGTGCAATTTCCTCTGGAGTAGTGTATGACTGCAAGAGTTCTTGCGAGGTTTTTCCAAAGATATCGGAAAACAAGGAAGCATACTCCGGGAATACTTGATCCAGAATCCCAATGGCTTGTCGTTTGCAATCACTACACGTATCCACAAGCGTGGAACGAAATCGACACAATTGACGAAGAGATCGGTACTGTTCCTGGAGAACAGGCATACTGGCTGTTCGTCCAAAGCGAACATATTCTGCAATTAAAAAGGCATCCACACGGTCTGTTTTGATTTTTCGAAGAGATAAATTCCGCCTCATTCCATCAGTTTGCAATGGATTAATGATTTGAAGATCATATCCCTTTTTGTGCAAATAGGAATACAAAGGAAGCCAATAATGCCCTGTGGACTCCATTCCAATCAAAAGCCTTTCTTGGGTAGGATTCATGGACTGTATGTAATGAAACAAACTCTCTGCTCCCTCTGTGGTATTGAGAAACGGAAATGAGGGTCCTATTCGAGTTCCATTCTCATTCACCATACCCATTTCGTGTCGATATTTACCAACATCAATGCCAACATATAGCATAGGTCTCACCTCTTTGTGTGGTATACTATGATACAAGAGGTTAATACTCCGATTTCTTTGGTACGTGCAACCTCGTGTGAGATACGCAGTCTATGCTGCATCCAGCTTATTCGCATATCACCAAAGAACGGAGTTGCCACCCTTTCCTGCGAGATCAATGTCTCAAGGAACAATATCGGCAACCTCTGTTCACTTGGTAGGCATTATTTGATAAGAGAGCAAAAAATGCAACCTATTTTTTGTGATTCGGAGAAACAAGAATAACAGAACGCTATTTTGTTTACTCAAGAGCTAGTCACAAAGATGTGTAATGCCTTAACTTTATTATACGAGGAACTTTTAGAAATTCCTTGTGCAGACTATACCCAGTGCAACGTTCATGGACATCCTTGTACCTATGTTCGATGCATAAAAAGCATATGGGGCGAAGAA
>CAZOYI010000087.1:0-7733 GCA_964583965.1 uncultured Caldisericota bacterium | reverse complement strand
AGATTCATTGCAGTTGTCATCGCGTTTTTTGCTATATTCATCATGTTACTACCGCCTTTCTAAAAAAATCTAGGAATTATTTTAGTTGAAGATTTTTTTTTGTCAATCGTTCTTTTAAAAAAACATTAATTTGATATTCTGGTAACTATGAAAAAAATCTGTTGGTTTACGTCGTGTGGTATAGTACCTTACAATGTTGCATTGAAATGGCAAAAAGCTATCGTTGAAGCAAAAATGAAGCAAGATTTGTTGGATGTTGTATTGTTTCTTGAACACCCCCCCGTCATTACAATTGGCAAAAATGGAGATCCCTCTAATATATTAATTGGCACCGATCAGTGCAAAAAGCAAGGTATTTCTATTTATCCAATTAGTAGAGGTGGAGACGTAACATTTCATGGCCCAGGTCAAATTGTAGGTTACCCACTGGTCGATCTACAACACTTCGATAAAAGCATTCGCAATTTTGTGACTCAACTAGAAGAAGTTTTTATTTCTATGTTGCAAAACACTCACCAACTCTCAGCTCAAAGAATACCAGGCTATACTGGGGTTTGGATAGGCAATAATAAAATCACAGCAATGGGTCTTTCGGTCCATAAATACATTACGATGCACGGATTTGCATTCAATGTTGGCACTGATTTGAAATACTTCCGCATGATTACTCCTTGTGGGATTTCAGACAAAGGAGTTACGAGTTTAGATATCGAAACGGGAAAAAGAAACTCTTTAGACTTATGCATTCAACAAATTGGAGAAGAAATGGCAAAATGCTATTCAATAGAAATTGAGTGGAAACCACTCCAAGAGGTTTTGGAAACATTTGGTATTTCATATCTTGGGGATGAAACATGATCAAACATAAACCTTCCTGGTTAAAAATGAAACGAAGAGAAGAACAATATAGTTCTGTGGAAAAGTTCTTAGCTGACCAGCATTTGCATACGGTTTGTAAGGAAGCACAATGTCCCAATCAAAATGAATGTTTCAGCAAGGGAACTGCGACTTTTATGATATTAGGAAAATACTGTACTCGGAATTGTGCATTCTGTGCAGTAATGAAAAAAAGGAATCCTCCCCCTCTTGACCCAGAGGAACCCGAACGTGTAGCTAACGCTGTGCAAAAATTAGGACTGAAACATGCTGTCGTCACTTCTGTCACCAGAGATGACCTAGAAGACGGAGGAGCACATCATTTTGTACAAACCATTCATCAAATCCGTAAAGTATCTCCAGCCACTATTGAAGTGTTGATTCCAGATTTTTTAGGAAAAACAGACTCTTTTGATGCTGTCATCAATGCCAAGCCAGATGTCATTAACCACAACATTGAAACCATCCGTCGTCTGTACTCCTCTGTTCGCCCAGAAGCAAACTATTATCGTTCTTTAGAAGTTTTATCCTACACAAAGAAGCACTCTTCTATTATTACAAAATCAGGTTTCATGGTAGGCTTGGGAGAAACCCCAGAAGAAATTCAGACTCTAATGAAAGATCTTGTTGCAGCTGGATGTGATATTGTTACCATAGGACAATATTTGCAGCCTTCGTTGAACCATTATCCACTCAAAGAATATATCCCCCCCCAACAATTTGAAAACTATAAAAAAATGGGTTTAAAAATCGGTTTTCGACATGTTGAATCCGGACCCTTAGTCCGAAGCTCCTATCATGCCAAAGAATCGTTGGATCAAATAATTTGAGGAATATACGAAAGAAAGAATCGACCATGTAGTCCTTTTCGAATTCCAATAAAATCAATTTGAACATCACAGGCTAAGGGTTGTTTTTCTTCTAAATACCGATAAATTGTCTTGCGGAGTCGTTGTATTTTTTGAGGTGTCAAAGATTCCAAAGGAGTCCCATAGTTGCTTGTCAACCTTGTTTTTACTTCTACAAAATGAAGAACTCTATTTTTCTGAGCAACAATATCAATTTCTCCATATGGACCATAATAGTTTTGATCTACAATCGTAAATCCATTTTTTTCCAGCCAAAGTATCGCTAGCTTTTCTCCAGCATTACCAGTTGTTCTTGTAGAAAGTTTCAAGAAGAAGCCTTCTATCGATTCAAGATTTTCACAATCTTTTCAATTTCAGATGGATTTAACGGTTCGTTTTGAAACTGCTGCAAAAATGGTATAAGTTGTTTGGTTTTCAGTACAACCACCGTTTCATCTTTCATTTCTAGTTCTGCATGGATATTTGTAAAAACAAGAATTCCCTGAATCCAATATGGGAAGTGAGCTTTTCCACCAAGCTTTTTTTCCAGATATTTGCGTAACTCCCAAACATTTCGTTTTAATTGTCGACTGGGATTGTTAATATGACCTCGATAAATACCACCATTTTTCCCTGTTTTTGTGTATGTCCATGTATCTCCAGAACATTCCACTTTACCGTTGTAATTCTTGGTTTCAATTACAAAAATTCCTTTTGGACCTACAATCAGGTGGTCAATGTCACAATTTTTATGGGGAATTGCATAATTATTCAGCATAACCCACTCGTCAGAAAGCAAGTTGAGAACATTCTCCACGTTTTCTTGTCCGAGTAAGCCAGCTCTCCAAATATTGATCTCGGAGTTCTTTTGATCGATCCAATACCCTGTTATAACCATCATAAAACAACCCGCAATAATAAGATAGAGATTTAGGGTATGTGGTAGTAAGCCAAATGCAATTATAAAAAAGCTGAATAGAAAACAAAAAACCAAGAAAGAAAACTGCGTTTGAAGTGAAGAGAGCATTGTTTTTACAAAATTATGTTTTTCAATTACCTTCATTGTTTACCTTTAAAAATGTTTTCCTGTGAAATGTTGAACATCCTTCTTTTTGTAGAGCATGGTAATGTTTCTTCGTTCCATACCCTTTATGAATAGAAAACCCGTATCGAGGAAACACTGCGTCCATTTGGATCATATAGTGATCCCTTTCGACTTTTGCTATGATTGAGGCCGAGGCAATAGAAGAATAAATTGAATCGCCCTTGATACATGTTTGTTGAATTCCCCTATATTCTCCCGATAGTGACTGGTTTCCGTCAATTAGAAGCAAAATCGAACGTTGTCGTAATTCCTCACGAGTTAGTAATTGATCAATGCACTTTTTCATAGCCAATTTTGTCGCATTTAAAATGTTCATTTTATCAATCATGTGGGGTGAAATAAAACTAGTTGCGATCAAAGCACCTGATTTACGTATTTGATCATACGCAATCTCACGCTGTTTAGGAGTAAGTTTTTTTGAGTCGTTAACGGTTGGTTTTGAACAACACCCAAGATAGCAAACGGCAGAAGCGGCAACAGGACCAGCTAAAGAGCCTCTTCCTGCCTCGTCAATCCCTATAATCGCAAAACCGGGATACTGTTGCGCAAGGATATACTCGTTATGCCACAAGTCTGAGTCTGTTTGATCAATACTCAACATGAGCCAGAGCTCTGAAGTCCTTAGGTGGCCATAGGACCAATACTGCTCTTCCCTCAATTGCGTTTTCTTGAATGGGTCCGAAATCTCTACTATCCAAGCTATTGTTTCGATGGTCACCCATGACGAAAAATTCATCTTCTTTTAAGATAGTGGGTCCAAAAATACTCGGTGTTGCAGTAGAAATATAGGCTTCATCGAGTTCTTCGCCATCAATCTTTACAATCCCATTTCGAACTTCCACTGATTCCCCTGGTAATCCAACCACCCGTTTGATATAAGATACTGAATGGTCGCTAGGTGGGTGAAACACAATGATATCTCCTCGATGAAGTTTATCCGGATTTGTGTAAAGCTTGTTTACAATAACCAAATCTCCTTCATGAAGAGTGGGAATCATGGATCCCATTTCAACCCGATAGGGTTGAAATAAAAACTGACGAACTAGAAAAGCAATTAAGAGAGCAAGGGCGATCGTCCATATCCACTCAATAATCTCTTTTTTTGCTGATGAAGAAAGGCTCATTAGACGGCTTCTTTGATGGGACCCTTATTCTTCTTTGTCATTTTTTTACGTTTTACTTTATTCATACGGCTATTGGATTCACGAAGATAATAAAGTTTTGCTCTTCGCACCTTCCCATAAGTAACAACTTCAACTTTTGCGATGGAGGGAGAATGAAAAGGGAATACTTTTTCAACTCCTTCGCCATAGGAAATTTTTCGAACAGTAAAGCTCTCGCCTATACCGCCCCCCTTTTTTCCTATTACAACACCTTGAAACACTTGAAGTCGCTCTTTGGCACCTTCAACTATCCGTTGGTAAACTTTAACCGTATCCCCGACGTTAAATGGAACCACATCAGTTTTTAAATATTCTTTGGTTAAGTCATTCAACAATTGCATAATACTACCTCTCTAAGACATATCAACCAAGATAAAAATCTTGTTTTACAAATATTGTGTTTTCCATAAAATTCTATTACAAGCTAAAAAAAAATGTTATCATATTACTTAACAATTACAAGCCTGCTTAAAGCATTTTCAAGGGGGACAATGTGAGAGAAGAATGGTACAATCTATCGTTCTCGATCGAAAACAATGTTGGCATTATCAATTTAAACAACAAATCCGAAAGCAATGCTATATCAACAAAGTTTTTACGAGAACTGAAAAATGGACTCAAAGTTTTTCATCACAGCAAAGACGTCAAAGTAATCGTTGTTAAAGGTGAAAGTGAGACCTTTTCAACTGGTATCCAAAAAGATGAATTTTCTTCTAATAATGAAACTGTAACCGATTTTTGTGAATTTGGATGGAAAGTTTTTAATAAGTTTTCAGAAATTCGAAAACCTGTGATTGCAGAAGTTCAAGGAAACTCTTTTGATGCTGGTTTTGAGCTTTCATTGATGGCAGATTTACTATATGCATCTTCAAATGCTCACTTTGGGTTTCCAGGTATTCAAAATTCAATTGTACCAGCTTTTGGAGGCGTAACACAACTTCTCCACATGACCGGACTACGATATACCCGTGATCTTCTCTATACAGGCCGCATTGTAACCGCTGAAGAAGGCAAAAGAATTGGTTTTGTCAATGATATTTTTACTCCAGAATCTCTCCATGAGGAAGTTTTGAAGATTGCACAAAACGTCATTCAAACTCCTCTTGAAATTTTGGGTGGACTTAAAAGTTCTTCCGGAAAAATGAGTGATATCATGCGAAGACTTCATGTTCAAGACGAAATCGGAGTCTTTGAAGCAGGTTTCGAAAAAGAATAACTCGTTTTTTTTCCTTTTATGGATACCGAAGAATAATTTTCTTTTCTTTTGGTTCCCATTCTACTTTTGCACCTAGTTTTTCTCCAACAAAGCGAAGAGGTACGTAAGTTCTGCTATCTCGTATTAGCGGTGGGACATCCATTGTCGTAATTTTACCATTGATGTATGCCCTGATTTCTCCCACCCTCATTTGAATATATTGCGTTTTTAGGCTATATGCAATTCTTTTGTCATCAGGATACCACGTTATCTCTGCTCCAAGAGCATCTCCGATGGGACGGATAGGCACCATAGTACGTCCTTCCTCAACAAATGGGGGTGCATCAATAGCATATGTTCGATCGTTATCGCGAACGTACTTTTTACCGACCCACATTTCAAAAACCACATAGCCTCTTCGTTCTGTCGCGTCATGTACAAAAGAAAATAATTCTCCATACGAAGAAACAGAAAAAATACGACCATTAGACAAAACTAGATACTTTGAGGTGGTTCCTGCAGAGGTAAAATACAACCGATGACCCGTTTTTCGATCTAGACAATATATGATAAAATCGTCTGCACCAATCCATATATAGTCCCTGGATATAACGGGTGCTGATTCGATAAAAAACCCTGCTTCAAATTGCCAGTTTAAATTCCCCGTTTTAACATCAATAGAAAACAGGAATTGATCAAAAGCAACATAAACATTATCTTCATAATAGGAGGGGGGGTTCATTGCATTATAGTTTGGGTAAAAAGTTTTCCAAACTTGTTTTCCTGTTTTCGTATCAAGACAGAAGAGTGTATCATCAACGGGACATATCAGTCGATCTCCATTGATGCAAAATCCATGAAGAATATCATTAATGAGTTCATACTCCCAAAGTTTCTGATGATTTTGAATAGAGAAGGTATAAATTCGATCTTCTGCTGCAACATAGAATCTTTCTGTATCAAAAGCAACGGGAAGTCGGATTTGCTGTCCAAACAAAATATCCCAAACCTTTTCTCCCGTATCAGCTTTTAGACATAGCAGTTTTTTGCCAGAAGCAAAATATACATGGTTTTGGTGTACAATGGGTGAAGAATTAAGTTGTCCTTCTTCTGTTTCAAATATCCATTTTTGATATCCTGTTTGTGCCTCTACTGCATACATCGCATTTGTATGTCCAGCATAAATGGTTTCATTGTGATAAAATGGACTTGAATTGTGAAAGTCTTTTGTGCAAAACTGCCAAATAATGGTACCCCATTTGGCGTTGTAGCATACCAATCCCCATGTAGTAGCGACAAACAACTTGTCTCCCATGATAATAGGAGAAGAATTGGTAGCGCCAATCAACTCAACCCATTCCGTTCGCAGCGGTGGCTTCAGAGTTTCAGGAGATTGCCCAGAAAAGGTTGAATCGGATCTATATCTGGGAACGTCTGCAAAACAAAAAGAATGAAAAGATACCCCAAAAGCTACGATTAGAAAGATTGCAAGAATACCTGTATAAAATTTACGTAGCATAATGATCCTCCCTTGAAATGATCATGAAAAAACAGGTGAAAAGTCAATCATAGTAAATGGAACATCAAATGTTTCATAAAGTTTTTGACATACATTCTGTACGCCTCCTTTTTCAGAGGCATAATGAGTAAGGCAAAGAACATTCATGTGATGATCTTGAGCATATATATACATAGTATGTGAAAACTCACCACTAATAAACAAATCTACCCCCTTGTTGTATGCATCAGCAATAAAGCTAGTTCCATCTCCTGAACACACAGCAACACTTTGCACCGTTTTTTTTCCAAAAGGAAAAAGAGTGGAAGGTTCATGGCATAGATTTTCATACACGTGTTGGATTTTCTCTAGAGTTTGTTTTTCTTGCAGTGCTGCACAATACCCTATGGGATATCCTTTGTATTGACTTAATGGCTTTATCGTGTCTTCGGTAATGGATAGGTTTTGCAGAAGAAAAATATTATTGCCAATTTTCGGATGAATATCCAATGGTAAATGCGAAGCATATAATGCGCTATCGTGTTGGAACAGGAATTGAATTTTCCGATAGTGACTTTGATGAAGAGATGGATTAACACCCTTCCAAAACATCCCATGGTGCACAATATACAACGATGGAATCGAAGGTTTTGTTGCCAAAAAAAGCTGTTCACTGGCATCAACCGCTCCAATGATTTGGTGTATTATGCCTTGATTTGTTACTTGCAAACCATTCCATGATGCATCTTCTGGGCAATCTTCCAATGCAGAGGATAAATAGGAAAGAATATCCTCTAATCTAGCACTCATACATCCCTCCATGAAAAAGTGTTCGATAATTACATATTATTTGCTTGCTGAGTTCATTTATTTGAACATCTCGCAAAAAAGCAGCTTCTTTGTATACTTCCATAACAAAAAGCGGTTTGTTTAACACCTTCCCCCTATAAGGAATGGGAGTTAAATACGGGCAGTCCGTTTCTAAAAGAATCTTATTTTTAGGAATCATTTTTACGACTTCTCGTAATTCTATACTTCTTTTATACGT
>CAZOYI010000086.1:0-2220 GCA_964583965.1 uncultured Caldisericota bacterium | reverse complement strand
GATCCTGAATTCATTGAGGGAGATGTGTTTAAGACAATTATTCCATTGACCCCGCAAGATACCCCGCAAGATACCCCGCAAGAAGATAAGAGAATTACGATGATTCTAGAATTTTGTAATGAACCGAAAAGTAGACAAGAAATTCAAGATTTGCTCGGGATGAAAGATAGAGAACACTTCAGGAAAACAATACTAAATCCAATGATTAAAGGGGGACTTCTGAAGTTGACATTACCAGATTCTCCAACCAGCAAAAATCAAAAATACTATTCAGACAGATAAGAGGATTGCTCATCACATAGTGGTGGGCTTTTTTGCGTTATGGACTTCAAATTTCTTGAATTACTGGTCTAAAAGAGAGTATTTCTTGACATGTTCTCATGCATTGGGTTTCCTTTTTATCCTTTTAGATTCGAGGCGAATCAGGAAAAGTAGATTTGATCCTGACAAAATCATTGTCACGGTTTAGTCGGAATACTTTGGATGCGATTAAGTATGTGAGGATTTTGAGAGAGCTAGAATCACCGACCTATATATTTTTCGAAAAAGAAAATATTTCAACAGAAGATGATACCAGCGAGCTGATAGTCAGCCTGATGGGAGCCTTAGCGCAGCAGGAGAGTAGAAATATTGGAAGCTCCATCTCCTGGGGCAAACGAGCACTTGCCAGTAGAGGGATTGTAAGGCCAAGAAGGCTTAACTATGGGTATGAATACAATGAGAAGAAAGAGTGGGTCATCAAAGAAGAGGAAGCTGCCATTGTTAGTCGCATTTATACGGATTACTTGAATGGGGTGAGACGAGCAGATATCTATAAAAGTCTTAATGATGAGGGAATCGTCCCACCAAGTGGTTCAGGGCTTTGGAGCAACTCCTCCATTCAAAATATCCTAGTGAATGTCGTTTACAAAGGGGATTACATTCACAATCAAAAATATAAAAATCCGGAACGCAAACAACCACTTGTACCAAACCGGGGAGAGATTCCCATGATTCATATTGAAGATCATCACCCAGCTATTATTGAGAAGGAAACATGGGAAGAAGTGCAACAAATGAGAGCTGATCGACAAAAAAACATGAAAAAAGTTCATCTTAGTTTTGAAAAAGAAGAAGTGAAAAATGAAGCGTTTACCGATAAATTCCAGTGCGGAGAGTGTGGAAGCACAGTAGGTTTTGGAAGATATATGAATAAAAAACGAGTTCAAAAGCGTGACGATGAAACAGGTGAAATTGAGAGAAAAAGGACCAAAGAAAAAACAAGCGCGACATTGTTTTGGCGATGTGGTTATGGCCTGCAGAATGTGCTTCAGGTATGTGACGTTAAACAGTTCAATCAAGAATACCTGGAAATTAATTTTCAGCATCTGCTGATTGAAATGGTCTCAAATCCAGAGTTTAAGACATACTTTGAAAAGAAAATAGATGAGCTTGAGGTAAGTGAAGAAGAGCTGAGCATGGAAAAACAACTGATCGATGAAATGAATGCACTGTACCAAAAGCTCTATGAAGCGTTAGATGAGGAGCTTAATAAAAAGGGTAGAGACTCACAGCGGATTGACATGCTTACGAGCAAGATTGTAGCCATTCAGGAACACCTAAAAATCTACACCGAAAAAAGGGAACGGCAACAACTTCTACAATCAGAAATGGAGTGGTTCTTTAAAAGTTACAAACTTCAAGATCTTTTAGGTAAGAAGCAAAGAGTGAATTTTCAAAAGTTCGATCAAACCAGGTATGGAAAAGAACTACTGCCTGCAAACATTTTAGATACGGGTCTTAAGGTAGAAGAAGCGAGCTTTAACAAAGACTTATTTGAAAGGCTGATTGAATCTGCCATAATCAATAGAGATGGGACAATTATATTCACGCTGAAAGTCGGACTTGAATGGTCCGCACCAATAACCTATGAGAATTATAAAAGGCTCATCACCAAGCGTAGAAAGCTTGAGAACTTCTTAAAGCGACTAGATTTTTTAAATGGACCGAAAATAAAGAAGCTCATGAAATATTGTAAAACACCTAGAACTAGCCATGAGATGTTAGAATTCATGGGAGACGTGATGACAATTGAACATTTCAGGACAACGATAATCAATCCACTGGTTGAGATGGGGAGACTAAAGCGTACGAATCCTGAGTTTATCTACAGTCATGATCAGGAGTACTATACGGAAAGTTGAAATTTTAGAAGTAATGAATTTTCGATTTTTGTCGATA
>CAZOYI010000085.1:0-21563 GCA_964583965.1 uncultured Caldisericota bacterium | reverse complement strand
TGGGGAGATGAAGGAAAAGGTAAAATTGTACATCGGTTGTCGCGTGATTTTGATTATGTTGTCCGATTTAATGGTGGTAATAATGCTGGTCACACCATTGTACAAGATGGTCAATCCTTTATATTTCATATTTTACCCTCCGGTATTTTACATCCCTCCATATATGGGATCATTTGAGATGGCACCGTCATACACCCCGAGATACTGTGGAAAGAAATACAAGAAGCGAACCTACTCACAGAACCAGTGCAAGATCGTTTATTGATCAGTGAAAATGCTCATATCATATTCCCTTGGCATGTAGAAATGGATACTGTTTTGGAAAAAAACCGATCAAACAGAATTGGGACTACCAAGCGAGGAATAGGACCTGTTTATGCTGATAAAATCAACCGTCTAGGGATTCGCATGAAATCTATGAAAAATCCCGTAACCTTTTTGAAAGAAATGGAACTAACCCTAGAAGAAAAAGAAATCTATCTAAACCAAATCAGCCAAGAACCGATACATCTCGATGCCAAAAAGATTTTCAATGACTATTTGCAATATGCCGAAAAACTAACACCCATGATCCAAGATACAGGTCATACCTTACGCAATGCATTAAAGAACAAAAAGAAGATCTTGCTGGAAGGAGCACAAGGAACACTTTTAGATATTAATTATGGATCCTATCCTTATGTTACCTCCTCCCCTACCACTATTGGCGGCGCGGTTATCGGTGCTGGCATACCACCTTCTTGCATTCATGAAGTCATTGGGATTGCAAAATCATATGTCACAAGAGTGGGGGAAGGACCTTTTCCAACAGAACAAAAAAATGATATTGGAAAAGAACTTGCAGAAAAAGGTCATGAGTTTGGATCAACAACTGGCAGGCCAAGGCGCTGCGGTTGGCTGGATTTACCAGCTCTTAAATATGCCATTGATCTAAATGGAATCACATCCATTGCACTTATGAAACTTGATGTTCTTGATCAATTTTCAGAAATTATGGTCTGCATAAAATACAATGAAGGTTTTTCTTCCACATTTGAACAAACCGATCTTGCCTATAGATCATTTCCGGGCTGGAAAGAATCGACTCGTAATTGCAAAACATGGTCTGATTTACCAAAGCATGCCAGAGAATACATTCAGTTCATTGAAAATGAACTGGAATGCCCCATTTCTATCATATCAGTAGGTCCAGGAGAAAAGGAGACTATACAAAAATGATCTCACGTTACTCTTTTCCAAAAATATCACATATATGGTCAGAAGAAAATAAACTCCACCAAATGCTCCAAGTGGAACTAGCAATCTGTAAAGCTTGGAACAAAGAAGGCAAAATCACTGATCAAGAACTCTTCACGATAATCCAGAAAGCATCCTTTCAGATTGATCGAGTTAAAGAAATTGAAGCAGTAACGCACCATGATGTTATCGCTTTTGTAACCAATGTTGCAGAAAATATTGGACCAGAAGGACGATATATCCATATGGGAGCTACATCGTCCGACATTTTAGATACAGGATTAGCGCTTCAGCTTAAAGAATCCGTAGACTGTTTACTGGAAGATTTGTATCAATTTGCTAATGTTTGCAAGCGCAAAGCAATAGAAACAAAAGATATCCTCACTATTGGTAGAACACATGGTATACACGCAGAACCCACTTCATTTGGGCTGAAATTTGCCTTGTGGTATTCCATAACCAATCAGAACATCAAACGCTTACAATCTATCCGCGAAGAAGTGATACAGACAAAACTTTCTGGTGCGGTGGGTAATTTCATTAATACAAACCCAGTTATTGAAAAAATCGCATTAGAAGAACTTGGTCTAGTAGCAGCCCCTGTTGCCACACAGATTGTTCAAAGAGACATCCATGCTCATTATGTTTCTACCTTAGCACTAATTGGGAGTTGCTTTGATCAATTTGCTACAGAAATTCGCCACCTTCAGAGAAGCGAGGTTGGCGAAGCACAAGAGCCTTTTGGAAAAGGCCAAAAGGGTTCTTCGGCTATGCCTCATAAGAAAAATCCAATTCTCTCAGAAAGAGTATGTGGATTGGCTAGAGTATTACGAGGATATTCCATTACTGCACTTGAAAATGTTGCCTTATGGCACGAACGAGATATTTCTCATTCATCTGCAGAACGAGTAATTCTACCAGATAGCAGTATTATTTTGGACTACTTGATTCAAAAATTCACCTATGTAATTGATGGCCTTGTTTTACACCCAGATCGTATTGCAGAAAACCTTTGGTTAACTCATGGTGTATTTGCTTCTCAAAAAGTACTTACCCTCTTGATTAAGAAAGGTTTTTCAAGAGAAGATGCTTATGCTTTAGTACAAAAACTATCCTTTCAGTCTTTCCAGAATAAAAAATCTTTCAAAGAAATTCTACACAATTCAACAGAGTTACAGCCATATGTCTCTTCTCAAGAGATTGAAGAAATGTTTTCTTCAGATCAATATTTAAAAAACGTCAATTATATTTACGAAAGGACTGGCATCAATGTATAAAGTAACTATTAATGTAGATCCTAAGAAAGATATTTTGGATCCCCAAGGAAAAACCATTCAGCATGCCCTTCTCAATCTTGGATATACAACCACTGAACAAGTTCGAATTGGCAAGCACATTGTGATCCATTTGGAAGCAAGTTCCAATGAAGAAGCGCAATCGATTGCAAAAAAAATGTGCAACGACTTGTTGTCCAACCCCCTTACCGAGGAATACTACGTAGAAGTTGAACTATGCTAAAAATAGGAGTCGTCATATTCCCAGGATCGAATTGTGACCTGGACGCAATACGAGCAGTAAAGGATGTGATGCAAGCAGAGGCTATTCAACTATGGCACCGTGACTTAACTCTTTCTGTTGATGCCGTCATACTGCCCGGTGGTTTTTCGTATGGGGATTACCTTCGGCCTGGTGCTATAGCATCTCATTCCTCTATCATGCAAGCGGTCAAGCGTTTTGCATCCGGTGGTGGACCTGTGATTGGCATCTGCAACGGTTTTCAAATATTGACAGAATCTGGATTGCTTCCCGGCACTCTCTTAAGAAACACTACAACACGTTTTATTTCCAAAGACATCCCCCTGCTTGTTTCTTCAAATCAAACTCCTTTTACCAGGAATTTTCAAGTAGAACAACGCATTGTTTTTCCTATCGCTCACAAAGATGGTAATTACCAAGTGGATACTACCACATTACATACCATGATCAAAAATCATCAAGTTGTTTTACGATATGCAGAAAACCCTAATGGTTCCGTTGATAATATTGCTGGAATATGCAATGCACAGCGAAACGTAGTAGGTCTTATGCCTCATCCAGAAAGAGCTTTGTCTGACTGGACAAGGACAACGGATGGAATACAACTATTTCAATCACTGCGATCTTATTTGGAGGAACAGAAATGAATCCTCAGATATTAAAAGAACTAAATTTAAACGTCAACGATTATCAAGAAATTGTCAAACGATTGAAAAAAGAACCAAGAATTGTTGAGCTTGGTCTTTTTTCTGCAATGTGGAGCGAGCATTGTAGCTATCGTAGTAGCAAAAGATATTTGTCCCAGCTTTATACAAAAGGAGAGCAAGTCATACAAGGACCTGGAGAAAATGCAGGAGTTATCAAATTAACGGAAGATATCTACCTTACGTTTAAGGTAGAAAGTCATAACCATCCTTCTGCAGTCGAACCATTCCAGGGCGCAGCCACTGGTGTTGGAGGAATTATACGAGATATTTTCACAATGGGTGCAAGACCTATTGCTGGTATGGATTCTTTGCATTTTGACTATCCTACCTCCGCCCGATCTAGATACCTTCTCAATGGTGTAGTAGAAGGGATTTCTTTTTATGGGAATTGTGTTGGTGTTCCCACTATCGGTGGAGAAACTCATTTTGCTTCCTGTTATGACGAAAATCCACTGGTGAATGCTATGGTTGTTGGCGTTTTAGACAAAACCAGCCTGCGAAAGAGTATTGCAAAAACTCCCGGTGGTAAAGTGATCTATTTGGGAGCAAAAACTGGTAGAGATGGTCTTCATGGGGCATCATTTGCATCTGGAGTTTTGGATGAAGATCGCAAACAAAGAAAAGGAAGCGTTCAAGTTGGGGATCCTTTCTTGGAAAAGCTCCTTATTGAAGCTACATTAGAAATCATCCAAGAAGACTTAATTGAAGCTATTCAAGATATGGGTGCAGCTGGTATCACAAGCTCTTCTGTTGAAATGGCGGGAAAAGGTGAACTTGGTATTCGTATTGATCTTGATAAAGTCCCTCGAAGAGAACCAGGAATAACTCCTATCGAAATCATGCTATCCGAATCCCAAGAAAGAATGCTTCTGATTGCAAAAACAGGAATGGAGAAAAGAATTGAAGAAATATTACAAAAATGGGAGCTGGATTATGCTGAGATTGGCGTAATCACAGAAACTGGATGCATAGAAATCTTTACTGGTGAAACTTGTCATTGCAATGTCCCTATTAAGCTCCTGCTAGATCCTCCAGAAAACACAACAAAACCAATTCGTAACCCGCGTATAAAAACAATCATCACGGATGTGCCTACATATATCCCTATTGAAAAAACTGAATCCATGTTACTACAAAAGCTTCAAGACCCGAATTTTGGGTCAAAGCACTGGATTCACGACCAATATGACTCCACTCTTTATGCTAGTACTGTGGAAAAACCAGGACTAGGACCTAGTTGTATCCATATTCATGAAACAGATCAATATGTAGGTATGACACTTTTAAGTAGGGGTGATATGTGTTCAATCGATCCTTACGAAGGTGCAAAAACAGTATGTTCTATTGCAGCAAGGCGTATTACTTCATTAGGGCTAACTCCTTCTGCTATTACGAATTGCCTTAACTTCGGAGATCCTACGCAAGAACATACAATGTGGGAGTTTTCAGAGAGCATTAAAGGAATGAATGATGCATTATCCGTGCTAAAATGCCCCGTTGTATCTGGTAACGTTAGTTTTTATAATGAAGGGGAAAAACAACGCATTTATCCCACCCCAGTCATAGGAATGGTTGGTACAGGAAATCTATCTTCTAAACCATCGGTTTCATTTCCAAAAGAAGACTTAATCTGTGCTGTTGTTGGTAAGACAAAAAAAGAATACCTACAAACTGGATCGATACCAAGAATTGACATATTGCTTGAAAAAAGAACACAAGATGCTGTTCGTGCTCTGATTTTACAATCTCTCGTTTCAAGTTGTATTAGTATTGATCGAGGTGGTCTTTGGATCGCCATAGTGAAATCCATGCTTACTCACAATATCGGACTTCATATCAATAGAATGTTTAAAGAATTCACTCCAGCTTCCTTTCTCTTAAGCGAATCCAACAGTCGCTTTTTAATCACTTTTCCTGAACAACAATTAAATACAATCCAGAAACAGCTCTTTGAACTTACCCCTCTCGATATTTTGGGAAAAACAGTAGAAAACGTTTTTAAAATCGAAAATGTTATAGAACTTTCCATTGACACCATTAGACAAATCCACCAAAAATCCTTTACGCAATATTTCCAATGAGGTGAACATGACAAAAAAAAATGTCGCTATTTTTATTTCTGGAAAAGGAAGTAATTTAGAGGCAATCCTTAAAAAACGAGATATGAGTTTTTTGGATTGCAATATTCCATTCGTTTTGGCAAACCGCAAAGATGCGAAAGGACTGCAGGTTGCCAAAGAACACAATATTCAAACCTACATTGTCGATCACCGCTGCTTTTCCTCTCGTCAATCATATGAGGATAAGCTATTGGAAGTGGTTCAGAAACACGCCATTGACATCATTGTTTTAGCTGGCTTCATGAGAATCCTATCCTCCCATTTTATACGTCGCTTTAAAGGCCCTATTTTAAACATTCATCCAGCATTATTACCATCTTTTCCTGGATTGAATGCACAAAAGAGAGCATTGGAATATGGTGTGAAATTTGCTGGCTGTACGGTTCATCTCGTTACCGACAATGTGGATGCAGGTCCTATTTTTGCACAGGAGATTATTCCCGTGTTCAACGACGACTCTGAGGAATCATTATCGTTACGCATCTTAGAGCGAGAACATATTCTTCTTCCAGAAGTTTTAAGAATCGTACTTGAAGGAAACTATGAAATCACAGGAAGGAGAGTTCTGATTTACGATGATAAAAATTAATAATGCCCTTATTTCTGTATCTGATAAAACAAACCTAGAATCAATTGTGGATGCTCTTTCAAAAATGAGTGTTCAGATGTATGCTACAGAAAGTACCCATGCATATATTGTGGAAAAAGGATATTCCTGCAAAAAAGTAGAAGAATACACCCAATTCCCTCCCATATTGCATGGCCGTGTAAAAACATTACACCCTAGAATTTTTGGTGGTATTCTGGGTAGATCGCGTGTTTCCTCTGAAGTAGAAGAAAATAAGAAACATCAAATCACAAAATTTGATTTGATTTGTGTCAACCTATATCCCTTTTCTGAGGCACCTCAAAAAAAATCTTTGGAAGAAAAACTAGACCTTATTGATATCGGAGGGGTTTCTCTCCTTCGGGCTTCTGGTAAAAATTACCTTGAATGTGTAACATTATCAGATCCATCTCAATATGAAGGTTTTCTTTCCGAATACTCCACTCACGGAGGTTCTGTTACCGAAGAGTTTTCTTCTCAATGTATGATTCAATCATTTTTACACACAAGTATTTATGATGCTAGTATTGTGGAAGAATTTACAAATAATGAAGTTCAATCGTTGTTTTTAAAAAATACCCAGACACTCCGATATGGAGAGAATCCACATCAACTAGCACATTTTTCCCAACCACTTTCTAGTTCCTTCCAAGAAATCTCTTTGCCCTTGGGTTGCGAAAAACTTCATGGCAAAGAACTCTCTTACAACAATTTTATTGATATTTCACAAGGGCTCGATTTAATGGAAGAATATGGTCAAGAACAACCATCGTGTATTATTTTAAAACATACCAATCCATGTGGAGCAGCTAGTGCAGATGATTTAAAAACTGCCTATGAATATGCCTACCGATGTGATCCGGTCTCAGCTTTCGGTGGAGTTTTTCTTTTCAATCAAGAGGTTACTCCCTCCATTGCAGAGCACATTCACTCTATTTTTGTTGATGTAGTTTGTGCACCCTCATATTCCAAGGAAGCTCTTTCCATATTAACCAAAAAGAAAAATGTCCGAATTCTTCAACACATACAAAATGATTCTCTTCCCTATCACCTGCGCGACGCAGGGAATGGTATACTGATTCAAGACAAAGACAGTGGATTGATCGATAGCCTAGATGTTGTTTGTGGTGAAGAGCTTTCTGAAAAAGAAAAAAGAGATATTCTCTTTGGATTGAAAACAATCAAATATGTTAAATCCAATGCAATTCTTATCTGCAATAACCTTCATACTCTTGGAATTGGGGGTGGACAACCAAACCGTGTAGATAGCTGTCGATTAGCCTTGTCTAGAGCAAGAGAACGATTTGGAGATGAAATCAATGGCAGTATACTCTGTTCAGATGCTTTTTTTCCCTTCCCAGATTCTATTACTGAGGCCGCAGAGTACGGTATTGGAATAGTTGTAGAACCTGGTGGATCCATTCATGATCCACAGGTAATCGAAGAGGCAAAACAAAAAGGAATCACTCTTGTATTTACAGGCCAAAGACATTTTACTCATTAGGCAACATCACTCTAGAGAAAGGAGCTATCAATGAAATATAATGTTTTAGTTTTAGGTAGCGGAGGCCGAGAGCATGCTCTTTGTTGGAAACTGTCACAAAGCCCTTTCATGGGAGATCTACATTGTATACCAGGAAATGCTGGGATTCAGAAAATTGCTACAATACATACTAAACCAGATATTTTAAACTTTTCTGCTTTGGAGGCCTTCTGTAAGAATAATGACATCCAACTCATTGTAGTAGGCAAAGAACTACCTCTGGTGCAGGGTATCAAAGATTATTTTGCAGACACAAACATTCTTGTTTTCGGACCTTCTAGACATGCAGCGATGCTGGAGGGGAGTAAGATATACACCAAAAATTTATTAACTAAGTACAATATCCCTACAGCAGCTTATCATACCTTTTTCAATAAAGACGATGCTCTTTATTACCTTGAATCCATAGCAAAATATCCTGTTGTAGTGAAAGCAGATGGATTAGCACAGGGCAAGGGTGTTGTAATTGTTTACACCAAGGAAGAAGCAATATCTTCTATTCTTGATATGATGGAGCATAAGAAATACAAACAAGCTGGAGAAAAAATTATTGTCGAAGAATACCTAGAAGGTAAAGAAGTCTCATATCAAATGATTGTTCATGGAGATCAATACTTTGAATGCCTGCCAACTCAGGATTACAAAAAAGCATGGGAAGGCAATCAAGGTCCTAACACTGGTGGTATGGGAAGCATCGCTCCAGCTCCATGGATCAACGAAGAAATCCAATCCAATATCCAAAAATATATTGTTGAACCACTCATGAATGCTTTGTATATAGAAAATAATCCTTTTTCAGGAATTTTATTTCTGGGGCTCATGGTAAATGCAAAAAATCAACCTTCTGTTTTAGAGATCAATGTACGATTTGGCGATCCTGAATCACAGGTATTACTTCCTCTTCTAGATACCGATTTGCTACCTATTATGATCGATATTGCGCAAGGTAAGAAAATCGACTCCTATTCATTAACTTGGAAAAACAACACCCATGCAACGTGCGTTGTTTTAACTTCAAAAGGATATCCCGAAAACTATTCTAAAGGTTATTTAATTCATGGTTTAGAGGCTATATCTCAGGAAAAAGATTGTATGTGTTTTCATGCAGGTACAAAAATGGATGGAAACTCTATAGTAACCGATGGAGGACGGGTTCTCAATATTATTGGCATCGGGAAAAACCTCCAAGAATCCACAAAAAGAGCATATGAAATTGCAGAATCCATTCAGTTTGAGGGAAAAACATCACGATCGGATATCGGAATCTAAATAAACCAGTACTGATTAAGCTACAGGGCATCTTGTTAGATTTATGCTTCTTTTTTGTTTTTTACCTGTACATATAAAGCTGCTTCAATGCGAATTTTTTGAATATCACAGCCCAATTCCCAAGGGGTAAAAAGATTTCCATTCATCCTATAGTTGTTAGCAGAACATCCTCCACCGCAAATATAACGAGCCCAGCATGTTTGACATACTGGTTTTGAGGAAATATTTGTAGATTGCTTAAAGGTTTCCACCACTTTTGGATAACAAACTCCCTGAAGCACATCCCCAATTTTAAACGATGGATTGTTATCAAATTGATGGCAAGGAAATAATTCACCAGTTGGGGAAACAGATAGATATTCTACTCCAGCTCCGCAGCTTGTCATCAATTTTTCTTTGCAGGCACCGTGTGTTAAATTGAGTTCAAAATGATAGAAAGAAAAATTGGGGTCATTTTTCATCGTTTCAAGTACCCATGTAGATAATGTTTGATACTCTTCTTTGATTTGTTCCATATCATGGGTTTGAAAGCCAATCTCTTCTTGTTCCGATACAACTGGCTCAAAAGAGATTTTTTGAATTCCTTTGGAATAAAGGTGTTGAATGTCTTCTAAAAAATGTAGATTCTTTTTTGTATAAGTTCCTCGAACATAGTAGCCTTCTTTCCATTTTTTGGCAACAGGAAGAATAGCATTCATAACTTCATCATAAGTTGGTTTTCCTTGAGATGAAATCCGAAAGCGATTGTGGTTTTCAGGAAGACCATCTTGGCTTAGAATAAGACTAATATCGTGTTCATACAAATATTGGGTTATTTCCTGATTTAAAAGAGAAGCATTGGTTGTCAATGAGAAGCGAAATTTCTTCCCTGTTGTAGATGTAATATTCTGTGATAGTTCAATTGCTTTCTGAATTCGATCCCAAGCAAGTAGTGGCTCCCCACCAAAAAAATCACACTCTAGTACTTTCCGATTACCACTTTGTTTTACAAGAAAATCAAAAGCTTTTTCTATGATGGGTACCGACATCATTTCGTCATCAAGATGAGATTTTCCTTTTTCAAAGCAATAAGGACAACGGAAATTACAACCCCGGGTCATGATAAAGCAAAGAGATTTGTATATACGCTGATCTTCAAAGTGAACTTGTTCCTCATGGAAAAAACCTTTACGGACCAGTGTTTCAATCTCCCGTAGTAGCTCTTCAGAGGGATGTTCTTCTTGGATATCTTTCGCATCTTCTGCAGAGCAGGAAAAAACAGAATTTGATGTTGGATCGAAAAGAAATCCTTCACGATTCCATATAAAGCAGTGTAGAAGACCTTTGTATAATAAGTTTTTTACCAAATCCATCGAGGGTTTGGTTTTTTTCGTTTTTCGCAGGTTTGATTACCAATCGTACAAGAAGTTTTACAAGCTGACTTGCAAGGTGTTTGACACTCTCTGCAATTTGTCTCAGCATGGTTAGAATCAAGTAGTGTGCCTAAAATTTCTAATTTTAATCTTTTCATCGTCATTACCTCCGGATCGAGTGTATTATAACATGTTTCACAAGATTTGCTTGTGAAATCGCTTCAAAAAATGACTCTCTCTCACTGGATGCAATTTCAAGTATGATCTGTATATCTTCTCCATACTTAATTTGAGAGCATTTTGTAGTAAAGTTTTGACATACCCTTTCAAATGCATCATAGGCTGGGTATTGAACTATTACAGAAAAAGCTTCCTTAGGAATGCACTCTTCTATCTCAGAATTAGATAAACTGCATTTTCCTGCTTCTAGATATGCTGAAAACAGTCCTTTTTTACCAAGTTTTATACCGCCATAAAACCGCACAACCACAATGACACCATTAGCGATATCATGCGCTTGCAAAAGAGATAGCAATGGTAGTCCAGCAGTACCATGGGGTTCTCCATCATCCGACATTCTTTCAAAAATGCGATGGGAAGAATCTACGATACGATAAGCATAGCAGTAATGTGTAGCATTTTTGTAATGTTGTTTTATGGAACGAAGAGACATAGAGAAGTCACTTTCTGTTTTGATAGAAAATGTAAGAGCATGAAAAGAAGACTTTTTAACAAGCAGAACAGCTTCCCCGTTTTTGATGATCAGATTTCTTTTCATTTTTCTAAAGGTGCTGGGAAAGAGTTTTTACCAGCACCTTTGAATAGATACCGTAAGAAGTTATTGTTTTAGCTTTGGATCCAAAGCATCGCGCAAGCCATCTCCTAAGAAGTTGAAAGAGAGAATGGTTAAAAATATCATCATACCAGGCCATATAACAAGGTGTGGAGCATTCCACATGAAGTTTTGCGCATTGGATAACATGTTTCCCCATGTAGGATCTGAGGGATCAACACCTAAGCCTAAAAAGGATAGAGTGGATTCAGAAAGAATAGCTCCGCCAACTCCGAGGGTGATCTGAACAATTAAAATGGCGAAGGTATTTGGGAAAATATGACGAAGAATAATGCGAATATTCGAACATCCAATTGCTTTGGCAGCTTCGATAAATTCATATTCTTTGATTTGTAGAACAAGTCCGCGAATCATACGGGCAGTACCCGCCCAACCAAAGAAAACAAGAAGACCCACAATAATCCAGACATTTGCTCCCCAGTAAGAAGAAAGAGTTACAAGGATAGGTAGTGTTGGAATAGAAAAGAAAATTTCTACCAATCGCATAATAAAAGAATCAACCCATCCCCCAAAATATCCCGATATGGATCCGATGATTCCACCGAATAATCCTGCAGGGATCGCTACAAAAAAGCCTATCATAAGAGAAGTTCGTCCTCCATAGAGAAGACGAGTCCATACGTCTCTTCCGACATCATCAGTGCCAAGAAAATGACCAGGCGTGAAAGGCGGTAAAAAGCGGAAATTTATGTCGGCAAACGATGGGTTTTGTCCACCAGATAACTTACTTGCAAAAATTGCTCCTATTAGGAGTAAAAGAACAATACAAGCCCCTGTAAAAGCCATTTTATGTTTACGAAAACGTATCCAAACCATTTGGGTATATGAGTATTGTTTTATTGATCCTTGAATCTCATCTTGTTCAAAATCGGGTACAGATGCGGGTTTTCCTCCTTCAACAGTAGGAATTACTATTTCTTCTTGATCCAAAGATGATTGTATATTCTTTTTGTCTTGATCTGCCATGTTGTTTTCTCCTTTCTGTTTTCGCTTTATTTATACGTAATTCTTGGATCAAGGAATGCATAGGAAATGTCAGCAATTAATGTGAATGTTACGGTTAGAAACGATAAAAACATTAAGTCCATCATTGCAAGGTTATAATCTTTTTGAAGTACTGCATCGTATACCATTTTACCAACCCCTGGCCATCCAAAGATTTGCTCCACGATAAGAGACCCTGCAAAAAGCATGGGTATTGATTGAATCAAGATTGTAGCAATAGGTATCATTGCATTGCGAAGTGCATGACTATAGATCACTTTTTTCTCTATCACACCTTTAGCTCTAGCTGTACGAACGTAGTCCTGTCGAATCACTTCCAAAAGAGCTGACCGAGTATACCTCATTAAACCAGCAAGAGACAGCAGAGATACTGTAAGTACTGGTAGAATTAAATGCATGATCCGGTCTCCTAGTTTTACAAACCATGGAGCTTGTGCATAGGGCATAGCCTGCCCCCCGTAAGTTACAATATCAGAATACATCCCTGTAAATGGTAATCCTGCGCCAATACCAAGCCATAAAATCAATACAAGTCCCACCCAAAAAGTTGGAAGGGAGACGCCAGTAAAAGCAAAAAAAGTTAGGATATAGTCCCAGGCGGAATATTGATGTACAGCAGAAAAAATACCTAATGGAATAGCCACAAAAATAATGATTAAAAGGATAACTGCTTGCATGTACATAGTATTAGGAATTCTACCCATTACTAGAGGGAATACATTTTCTTTGTAGGCTCGAGAAATGCCAAAATCACCTTTAAATGCGGCATTTTTGAACCAATAAACATATCGGATCACTGTGGGCTTGTCTAAACCCTGCTGCCGTTTATATATATCAATTTGTTGTTGCGTTATGTGTGGATTCATCGACTTGATGATATCGATTGGATCGGACATCGCATTTAAAGAAACAAAAGCAAGAAATGATATGATTAGCAAAATAAAGAGCCTTTGTATCATTTGTCTTACTACATATTGCCACATAGTATACCGCCTTCCATGCAACACATATTTGCAGACCAATTGCAATAATTACTATTCCATAGAGCACATATATCACTCCATAGAAGTCAATTCGCTATATAAACATATTAAACTATATAAAACAATGTTTCCAATGCAACTACACTTTCACCTGTTGCACTTCTCGCTCTAGTTGGATATTTGTCTTTTGAAGAACAATTTCTTCAATCTCTCGAGCAAATTCCAGCACTTCTTTGCATGTGCCATTGCCAATATTAATCATAAAATTTGCGTGAATCTCAGATATCTTGATATTCCCTCTTTGATAGCCTTTTAGGCCTAAATCTTGAAGTATCTTTCCTGTGGATTGGTTTGGAGGATTTTTCCAAAAACACCCTGCGCTCTTGGAGTGAATAGGTTGAGAGATATTTCGTTTTTGTAGATACACTTGTAATTGTTTTTTTTCTTTTTCAACATCACCCCGATCAAGAATAAATTCTGCAGATAACACACACCATTTATTCTCCAGAAAATGACTGGTTCGATAGGAGAAAAAATCTTTTAATGCAGGATATCGTACTATTTGTACTGTATATCCATTAAAATATGTCACTGCATGTAGAAGCTGGTCAATTCTACCTCGATTTGTACCTGCATTCATTGCAATACAGCCACCAATGGAGCCAGGAATACCTGCCATAAAGGCAAATCCTGTAAACTGTCTTTGAAGAAACCACAAAATGGCTTTTTGCATAGATACCCCAGCCTGTGCGTATACAACAGAATTTTGCTCTTCCATCTCATGAAAATAGGTTTTGGTATCAATCACAACACCGGGATAATCTTCATCTGGAAATAAGACATTTGACCCATAACCAATAATGATATATGGCGTAGTAGTAGTTTTGCAAAGACGAATTGTGTTTACAATATCCTCAGCAGTACGTGGTTTTAGTAAAATGTGAGCCCGGCCACCAATGCCAAATGTGTTATAAGACCGTAATGATTCGTTAGAAAGAATTTCACCGGTGAAGAAAGAAAAATCTAATTCGCAGTTTTTCATATCTGAAAATCCTGGTACAACTTCCATACATCACCTGGTCCCAGAGTAATGATTGTAGTATTGGGAAGTAAATAAGAATAAAGAAGAGAAGATGCTTCTTCTAAAGAACTCATACAATGAATCGTTCCGGTGTGTTTACTGCAAAGTGCTTCGTATAGGTCAATTTCATTTTTTCGATTTTTCCGTAATTCTCCAGCTCTGTACACTGGCAAAACTACTACTTCGTCGGCCAATAAGAGAGATTGTACATATTGGGTAAATAAACTCTCTAGACGGGAATATCGATGAGGTTGAATAAAAACAACCAATCGATGAGTGGGAAAATACAGTTGAGCATCATTTATTACTTGTTGGATAACATCTGGACTATCCCCTTCATCGTCAATTAACAGAGCTTTAGAATCAGTTGGAATAAACTGAAAACGTCGGTCTATAATAGGTAGAGCAGAAAAAAGTTCAGAAGGATTGGAGATAGATCCAACAATATCCTCAACCAGAGCAAATGATAAAAGTGCATCCATCACATTTCGATAGGAAGGCATTGGTATTTCTGCAGTGAAAGAAGAATACCGTCCTTTTACCTGAAAAGAAGTTCGAAGAATTGAGCCATCAAAATAGGTATGTAAGTCAGTAATGTGATAATTACTGCCCTGGTCTCCACAAGTAATCCAGGAATCACTAATAATTGTTGAATCTATAGCATTTTTAACATCATTAGGCAAAATGACATTTTCACGAGTTTTCCGCAAAATACCGTAAAGTGCCCTTTTTAACTCATTGGAATCATTGTTGTAGTTCGTTAAATGATCATTTCCAATGTTGGTTAGTATCGTGTATGTAGGAGAAAACTCTAAAAAACTAGGTTGAGATTCATCGGTTTCTAAAATGAAATAGCTGCTATCTGAATACCTTGCACACGGATACTGCAACATATCTGCACCAATCAACCAAGATGGCGTTAAACCACAATTCTCAGATATACTAGATAAAAAAGTTGTAGTAGTACTCTTTCCGTAACTACCCGTAACAGATAGCAGCTGCTTATTCGCAACAATATTCTGTAAAGCTTTGATACGATGAATACAGGGGATATGGAGTTGTTTGGCTTTGACCAATTCAGAATTATCCATGGGAATTGCAGCAGAATAAACAAGGGATTGAATGGATGGATGAATATTCTCACAGTTTTGTTGATATCGAACTTTTATCCCTTGCTGCTGTAAAATAGATGCCATTCGGAACGTTTGTAGATCAGATCCTTCTACACAATCCCCTCTTGCTGCATAATATAAGGCTAGCGGTGCCATCCCCACTCCACCAATACCAGTCATATAGATATTTTTCTGATTAGGCAACAAGAAGGAGCTCTTCTTTCTTTTCTTTTTTTACAGGAAGTCTTGCAGCTACATTCAAAACTACTCCGATTTCAAAAAGATTAAGTATTAATGCGCTTCCACCCCTACTCATAAATGGAAGAGGAATTCCTGTGGGAAGAAAAATCGCCAAGGTAACTGCTGCATGAAGTAATGCTTGAAATAAAAGATGAAATGCAATTCCGGCAACTACAACAGAACAGAAATGACTCTTCACCATTCTTGCTACTTGTAACATATAATAGAAAAGTAAAAAATAGAGAAATAAAAGCAAGCATCCAAACAACAAGCCAAATTCTTCACATATGATCGCAAAAATAAAATCTGTAGAAGAAAAAGCCAAATTGATAAACTTTTGTGAACTTCTCATATATCCTTGGCCTATCCATCCTCCACGGACTACAGCACGCAATCCTTGACGAATCTGATACGCATCAGGACTTACAAAAACTTCCTGAACAATACTTAATCGGCGTTGCAATCGAGGAACTTTTAACATCACGTAATAAAATACGATGGAAACAGATATAGAACCAAAAAAACCTAAAACCAATGGAAATCCACCAAAAATCATAGTAACAACACCAATAGAACCAAAGACAATTGCAGCAGATACATTGGGTTCAATGGCAATCAAAGCCCCTCCAATAATAACCATCAATAGGGGTTTAAAATGATCCTTCAAAAGTATTTTCTTTTTAAAAGCGGAGTAATAGGATGCAATGTAAAAAACAATAGATACTTTAGCAATTTCTGAAGGTTGAACGGTTAAACCTCCAGGAATATACAACCATCGCCTTGCTTCTTCTCCAATCTCATTGGTAATTGAAGCATGATACACCAGAACTAGAACAAGCAACGCCAAAGAAGCAAAATAAAAAAAAGTGGAAAATTTTTTTAGAATACCCTGGGATACTTTACGCACAATAATGAGAACAAAAAAACCAATAACAAGATATACAAACTGTTGCAACATACCGAAAAAGGGGTTTCCACGCCCTCCATCATTGAAATAGTGAATGGAAGTTGTAGAGAATGACATCAGTAAACCAATTAAACACAGTAATATTGTTATAGTGAGAATATTTGCATGCAATTTGTTTGAAAAGGTCATTATTTGTTCAATGTGCGCCAAATCATTTTTTTAAAGGTGTTTCCTCTTTCTTCAAAGTTCGAAAACTCATCAAAACTAGCGCATCCTGGAGAAAGAAGAATAAACTCATTGGGTTTTGTTTTTTTAAGGGCTTCAAAAAATGCACTTTTAAAAGTAGGAGTTACCTTGTAATTCCGAAATCCAACATCTTCTAAAGCGGTTCGGATATTTTTCCTTGTTTTCCCATACACAATCACAACTTTTAAATATGGATGAGTGGCAATTCGCTTGGCCAATTCATGAAAATCACTTTCTTTGTCACTCCCTCCGAGTAGTAAAATAAAAGGTTCATTCATACAGTGAATCGCAACAATAGTGGTGGAAGGCTTGGTGGACTTAGAGTCGTTGATAAAACCTATCCCGTTATATCGTCCAACCCACTCAAATCGGTGAGGAAGACCTTGAAATGTACGTAATGCTTTTTGACAAAGATCTACAGAAAATGAGCTTTGCAGAAAAAGGTAGGATGCCAGAATACTTACAATCGCATTTTGTTTGTTGTGTATCCCTTTCAATCTCATATTTGCTAGGGATACACGTACTTCTTTACAACCAAAAGATAAAACGGCCTCATCTGTATTATGGTCATACCAACAGCCCGGATTCATTTTTTTCTTCATAGAAAACAAAATTTTTCTTGCTTTACCGGTAAATAAATTTGCTAGACATTCTTGATCACCGTTTAAAATCGAGAAATCTTGTTCAGTTTGGTTTTCAAAAATACGTAGTTTTGCTGCAAAGTATTCTTCCATGGTATTATAACGATTGAGGTGGTCTTCGGAAAAATTTAAAAATACAGCAACATGAGGTGAGAACTCTTGTATGGTTTCGAGTTGAAATGAACTAACTTCTACAACCAAGGTGGCTGCTTTCGTCTTGTGAACAATTTCAGAAATAGGAATACCAATATTACCACACACATACACTGGTGCAATATGATACCGAAGAATATGTCCTGTAAGTTCAACAGTAGTGCTTTTTCCTGAAGTCCCAGTAATAGCAATAAACCGAGATTCTGTGAATTGGTAGGCTAATTCTATTTCTCCAATAATGGGTACATTATTTTCTTCTGCTTTAAGCAAGACTGGAATTCGCTTAGGGACTGCTGGAGATATGACAATTAGATCTTTATTTTCGTATGTTCTTTCGGAATGGAATCCGAGTTCAAAATCAACACCCATGGATTCAAGCCATATGATCGTCTCTGGATCAATGCTAGAAGAAGCTTCCGTTGCAAAAACCGACGCTCCCTTGGAAACCAGTAACTCAATAGCAGCTTTTCCGCTTTTTTTTAGCCCAAATACTGTGATCTTTTTGTCTTTCAGAACCAATGATTTTTTCATTGCCTTCATTTTACGAAAAAGTTATAAAAAATAAATTGCACCCGCAATGGTGCATAAGGCAATTTCAATACTGGTAAATAAAACAACAATTTGTGTTTCTGACAATCCTTTTAATTCTAAGTGATGATGAAAGGGAGACATTCGAAAAATTCGTCTTCCTTCTCCCGATTTCTTTTTTGTATATTTAAACCAACTCACCTGAAGAATTACAGATAAAGCTTCCCAAACGAATAACAGTCCTATCAATAGAAGATACCATTCCGTATGGGTCAGAATAGCTAGTGAAACAATGGCTCCTCCTATTGCGAATGATCCTACGTTTCCCATAAATACCCTGGCTGGATAAGCATTGAAGATAACAAAACCAAGAAGTGATCCTGCCATAATAAGTGTAAATACCAGTCCAATGGTCTGTCCTTGCGACCACAAAATCGTTGTATAGAATAAAAAGATGGGTATGGATACACACGCTAGTAATCCATCAATTCCATCGGTTAAGTTCACTGAATTAACTACTGCCAAAATGAAAACGATCTCAAACAAAATCCATCCAAGTGAAAAGATAGTGAGTTCTGAAAAAGGAAAAAACCACACAATCACGGGGATTGAAAAAACAATTTGCAAAGCGATGTCTTCTCTCGCTTTTAATCCATATGGAGATCGAAGTATTATTTTGCGATAATCATCTAAAAAACCAATACTGGCATAAGCTAGAAGAAGATACAGGGGAAGCAAATCCTGGATTGTGGTTCCGAATATCACCATTGCGGATCCATATAAAGTGAATGCTACTACGATAAAGAGGATCCCTCCCATAGTTGGAGTACCCGTTTTAGCAAGGTGTTCTTTCGGTCCTTCCTCTCGCACATACTGACCAATTTGATGCTTTTTCAACATTCGGATCATGACTGGCATCAAAACTAACATCACACAAAAACTACTAGTAAAAAATACAAAGTGTATCCAGTTCATACTGTCTTCCTTTATAATTTTTAAACAAAGAACAATCGATCGACCAATGTATGCAAGCCAACGCCGTTGGAGGCTTTAACAAGAATAGCGGTGTTATTCTGGATCCATGGCTGCAGTTGTTTGTAGGCTTCGTCTAAATCAGTACAAATAGTTACTTTTTGATCATCAGCAAATCCTTTTAAAAATGAATTGCTATATTGACCTACATAAAAAACCTTCTTTGGATTACAATTTTTCGCCATCTTACCCAATTCCATATGTTCTTGTTCTGCTATAGTACCAAGCTCAAGCATATCTCCCAAAACCAGTACTTTTGAGGGAGTGGATAATGTTGAAAAAGCTTCTAGTGACATCTTCATAGATAAAGGATTTGCATTGTACGATTCATCAATACATACACAACCGTTTTGTAAAGAAAAAGTTTTCCCTCTGCCTTTTCCAGGTTTAAATTGATTCAATCTGTATTGGACATCCTTCACAGAGATTGAGGGAAACAGGGTTAGTACCATTGCGATGGATGCTACTGCATTAAGGACATAATGCATACCAAAACAAGGAATAGAAAAAGAATAAGTATTAGAGTGTAGGGTGAACATAAAAACAGTTTCTGTCTTCTTCACCTCAGATATCGTGATGGGTATATCCATCGAAGCATGAAATCCATATAAAGACACAAAAGGATATTTTTTCTTGAGAATCGTTTCTAGTCCTTCCATGTGCCCATTTGCGAAGCATGCCTCCCGATTGCTAACCTTATCAAACAACAATGCTTTGGATTGTAAGATCTGCTCTTTAGAAGAAAAAAATTCAGTATGCGAATAGCCAATTCCAGTCAGTATTGCACCTTGAGCAGAACTAAATAAAGGTAATAGCGTTTCAATCTCTCCAGGATAGGAAGCACTAAGTTCGCAGATAAGCCATTTAACTTCTTTTGGAACATCTGTCAGAGCGACGGGAAGACCAATGGGGGTGTTGTAATTGCCAAAGGTCGTATGAGAAAATGGCATCAATTGTCCAAGCATCTGCTTGGTTGTAGTCTTTCCAGCAGAACCCGTTACGAGGATGGATTGGTACAATTTTGTAATCTCCGATGCTATATCTAACAAGGCTTGCGAAGTACTCTTTACAAGAATAACAAAAACATCAGAAGGAATTGAAGGTAGAATAAAAGAATCTTGACAAATAAGCCCTTTAGCACCCTTTTGAATGGACTGATGAATATATTTGTGACCATCAACTCTTTGCCCCTTCAAACAAACAAAAACATCTCCAGGAATGACTTTACGAGAATCAATAGAAAGGTGTAAAAAAAATGCAGATTGTTCTTGTGTACCGGATTGTATTACAGTGCCATGACAAAGCGTTCTTATCTTTTCAATTGTGGTGTGAAACATAATTCTCCTTGTTTGCCACAAAGTGTTCTGCAATGGCTATATCATCAAAAATTTCAACGCGTCCTTGAATTAAAAATTCTTTTTGATTTCCTCGACCTAAAATAGCAACAATTGAACCCTCTGGAGCAATCTCTATGGCATACCGAATTGCTTTTGCCCGATCTTCAACAATGATCACTTTTTTTGCATCTGCAGAAGACAAGGCAGACATAAAATTCCGAAATCCATTTGTAGGATCTTCTGTTTCAGGATCATCAAGGGTTAATATCATTTTATCCGAAAAAGAACATAAGATTTGACCAAGTTCTGCTCTAGCTTTTTTTTCACCACCACCAACATTTCCAAACACTGTAATACACGTAGAATAATCCATGGACAAAATCTCTTGCTTGATGTATTTCAATGCAAGGGGAACATTCGCTTTGTCTATGATGATGGTTATGGGTAAGGAGGTGTCAATACTGTGCCATCTCCCTGGTATAAAATCTATACTCTCCAAAGCTTTCTGAATAGAGCTTGATGGGTAATCAAAGTGTTTCCCCACAAGAAAGGATGCACCAATGTTGTACATCTGGAATTCTCCGTGCAATTTTGTCATGAATGAGTAGGAGGTTTGTTTGTTCTGTAATACAAAACAGCTGCTATCTTTATCAGTATGATGATGCAATCTGTACACCTGGTAATCTGCAAATTGTTCTTGTGAGATCGTAACAACGGAAGAAAAAGAAGGAATATTGAGTTGATCAAAAAGTTCTGCATCTTTGTTAACGATTGTAATTGCATCCTTTTTTGTCATATAGAAGATCTTTTCTTTTGCTTGGATATACTTAGAAAGTGTTTCGTGATATCCAATATGATGGCAAGGCGATAGGGACGTAAAAACAACTGCATCAAAGAATATCCCAAACAAACGATCCTGCGTTAAACCATGAGAGCTTGCCTCAAGTACTGCATATTGGCATTTTTCTTTTAGTGCTTGAGATAGAATATAATGTAGTTCTTTTGGATCAGGAGTAGTAACTGCACCACTCATTGTATAGTGCATTTCTTGATTATTGATATGAATCCCGCCAGT
>CAZOYI010000084.1:0-1504 GCA_964583965.1 uncultured Caldisericota bacterium | reverse complement strand
AAAACATTGCCTTTTATCTATATTTGTATTATAACCAATGGAAATGATTTCTGGAGGATTGGATTGTTTACTTATGTAATTGGACATATAGTTCTTTAGGAGGTAATGTTATGTCAAAACATGCTTTTCGATCTATTTTTGTTTCTTGTGTTCTCGCCCTTATTTTTTGTTGTCAATTGAGTTGTAGCAACGTAACAGATCAACCTGCTGACACTTCCATTCATGATCAAGATCTATCGCTACAGGTTCCAACAGCGAGTAAGCTTTTGATGGATTTGTTTTTCACTGATCCTGTCATCACCAGTGATCATAGCGTTACGATGATCGGAGTCGATCAAAAAACCATTTCTTCCTATCCACTTCGAATAGACTTTTCCAACCCTCTCAAATTTGAAAATGGTACATACTACCTAGACGAAATGTTTTCAACCATGCAGCTATCTTCCAATCCACCAATATCAAACATAGGCGAGAGCTATGAATTTTGCTATCAAGTTACCAATCCATCCTGGGTACCACAAGGCATACCCCCAATAGGTACAGTTACAAAACACGAAGGTAGACGCATTCTTAGTATGTGTCAAAATTCAGCTAATTTGGATATCTATTTGCTGATTGAAAAAGAAGACAATCTGCAATTCATTGAAATTGTACGAGGCGATTCTGTTGTATCCTCCATTTTTCTGGATGCCCCAACTCATTATACCAAGATTCGATATTACGATTCTTCGATCGACCAACATATCTATTTGTTAGCCACAAATGCTGAAGGTCAATTATCCAGCATTGATATCGCAAACAATAGCAGTGTTTGCACGTCGTATCCACAAGAGCTTCCTTCCTTTCTAACCTGGGATGTAGCAGCAGATGTTTTTATAGGATACAACAATGTACAGAACCAATTTCACGTATACAAGGTGGCTATGCAGAATGAACAACTTGTTCTGAATGAAATCCACACCATGCAAAACGAACTGGGAGATTCTTTCAAAAGACCAATCATTCAATACAACCCCTCTACCCATTGCTTTGCTATATGGGAGCCTTTTTTAAGTGGCAAAGCAGGATATGCAGTGTCCGATGAATCTTTGAAAAAATGGGAATGGAAGCGTTTAAAAGTCACTCCGATGAATCTGTTTATGTTTTCTACTACTGCAGCAGAAAAAATAGCCAACAGCGAAGAAAGTATCGATCTTACATTGTGGAATTCATCCGAACATTTCTATTATGTAGGCGTAAAAGACGGACAATCTCAACTAAACCTATACAAAGTCTATGCAAACTGAGAATCCTGCTACATTGCCAAATCAATGATGGATGGGCGGTATATAGAAAATTGATCAAGAATAGAATTCTGGAAATCGCATTAATGACTGTTTTTATGCTTTACACCTGAAATAGGAGGTATGTGATGAGATTTTTATGGAAGCATTATCCTCGTTGTTTTGTGATTCTTTTCACAGTCGTTGTTTTCATTTTCTCTGCATTTTCTATGGGCTGCAAC
>CAZOYI010000083.1:0-2533 GCA_964583965.1 uncultured Caldisericota bacterium | reverse complement strand
ATTATTCCTACGACAACGGGAGCAGCAGCAGCAGTTGGTATTGTGATTCCTGCGTTAAAGGGAAAATTAACAGGAATTTCTTTGCGAATTCCAACGCCTACTGTTTCTATTACTGATTTTGTTTGCAACGTAGAAAAATCTGTTACAAAAGAACAAGTCAACCAGGCACTAAAGGAGTCCTCTGAAAAAGACTTAAAAGGTATTCTGGGATATTCTGAAGAACCTCTAGTCTCCAAAGACTATGTACAAAATCCTTTATCCGGGATCATTGATAGTTTATCCACAGATGTCATTGGTGGAAACATGATCAAGATATTGAGCTGGTATGACAATGAGTGGGGATATTCTACAAGGATTGCTCAATTGGTTGATTTTGTCCGATTGCAACTGAGCAAATGAAATCAATCCGAGATGCTAACGTAACCAATAAAATTGTACTTGTTCGCGTAGACATGAATGTTCCCCTGGACAACCAGGGGAACATAACTTCTGAAGCGAGAATATTAGCAGCTGTTCCAACTCTGAATTTTTTGTTATCTCAAAAAGCGAAACTGGTTTTGATTACTCATTTGGGTCGACCCAAGAACCAAGAACCTATTTTTCGAACAGAAAAAATTGCACTTCGACTTGGTCAAATACTGGGTCCTGAAATATCTGTGGAGTATACAACCGATATTGTTGGCCCAAATGTATATAAACAGCTTCAAGAAATTCCATATGGAAGTGCTTTAATGCTGGAGAATATTCGTTTTCATCCTGGGGAAACGCAAGGTAGCCCAGAATTATCAAAAGCTCTATCGGAACTAGGAGAAGTCTATGTAAATGATGCTTTCAGCTGTTGCCATCGTGATCATGCTTCTGTCACAGGTATACCCGACTATCTTCCATCCTATGCTGGATTTCAGCTTGAAAAAGAAATTACCGAGTTAAACCACCTGAACGCGCATCCACAAAGTCCCTTTGTTCTTTTGCAAGGTGGTGCAAAAGTGTCTTCTAAATTAGGTCTATTAAAAGCTCTTTTGGAAAAACTTGACAAGCTTATCATTGGAGGAGGAATGGCTTTCACATTTTTAAAAGCTATGGGGTATTCTGTCGGGAACTCCTTGATTGAAGATGACAAGCTTGATTTAGCTGAAGGAATACTTAAAATGGCTGAAACAACCGATACGAAGGTTGTTTTGCCTATTGATTTTGTTGTAACAGATCGGATTCAAAACTCTCAAGTAATTGAAACTGTTTCTTTATCAGATATTCCTACGGATATGATTGGTGTGGATATTGGACCGAATTCTATTCAGCTATTTTATCAAGAAATGATTCCTGCGGCTACCATTCTATTTAATGGTCCCATGGGTATTTTTGAAGTTGCTGCTTTTAGCCATGGCACAAAAGAACTTTATAAACAAGCAGGCACTATTCAGCATGCTTACAAGGTTGCTGCTGGCGGTGATACAGCTGCGGCAATAGAAACTTTTGGATATACCAATTATTTTTCCTATATATCGATGGGCGGTGGTGCTACACTAGCGTACATTGAGGGAAAACAGTTACCTGGAATATTAAAGCTGATGAACTAGGAGTTTCCATGAAGACAAGCGAAATTAGAAAAATGTTCTTACAGTTTTTTCAAGAGAAGAACCATAGAATTCTAGATCCTTCTCCTTTGCCAATTGATGATCCAACCCTGCTTTTTACTGTAGCAGGGATGGTACCCTTGAAGCAGTATTATCTGGGAGAATCTGCTCCCTTATCATCACGAATGACATCTTCTCAACCCTGTCTTCGAACAAACGATATTGAAAAAGTAGGGAAAACTCCAAGACATCATACGTTTTTTGAAATGTTGGGAAATTTCTCCATCGGGGATTATTTTAAGAAAGAGGCTATTGATTTTAGCTGGGAGTTATTGACATCCATATTTAAAATTGATGAGTCTTTATTATGGGTTACGGTGTACCCTGAAGATGAAGAGTCTAAAAAAATATGGGGAAAATACATTCCTGCAAAACGGATTGTGGAATCCAAAGAAAATTTCTGGCAAATGGCTCCCGTAGGTCCATGCGGATTTGATTCTGAGATTCACATTGACCTAGGTCCTGAAATTGGGTGTAAAAAATCGACTTGCAATCCTTTATGCGACTGTGGACGGTTTTTGGAAGTATGGAATCTTGTTTTTATGGAATTTAACATGAGCGAAAAGGGAGAAACACTTCCACTCCCTAAAAAGAATATCGACACAGGAATGGGGCTGGAGAGAATTTCCTGTGTATTGAATGGAGTTCAGTCCAATTACGATACAGATCTTTTTCTTCCTATTATTCATGATATTGAAAAATTGAGTGGAAAAAGCATGAATGAAAAGAGATTTCGATACAACATCATTGCAGATCATGTTCGTGCTATTCCTTTTTTGATATCGGATGGAGTGTTTCCCGAAAATAGTAAACATGGGTATGTTTTACGTAGGCTTATTCGAAGAGCAAAACTATCGGGGCACTTGCTAGGGATAGATCAAACTTTTTTACCCTCTTTA
>CAZOYI010000082.1:0-13636 GCA_964583965.1 uncultured Caldisericota bacterium | reverse complement strand
GCAAACCGTTGTATTCCCAAATTTAGATCAAGAACAAGAGTTTAGCGAATATAACCTTACAAACTACCGATAACTTGATGAAAAAGTGGAGTATAATATGCAGCAAGGTGATTGCAGTACTTTGTGCAATAGAATGCACAAAAGTTCAAATATTGTCTACTTTGTGCAGTGCAATGCATAGACTTTTTAGCGAAGCATCAAGATAAATATATGGATAAGCACCAAGTTGACTTATTGATATTGGAAACCAGAGTTCAATAAGCCATCATATTTTGTAGGGAATAGTCGAAAAATGCTTTTTTTATTGCACAGTGGAAGCTGGTTTTGTACAATCATATTGCTATTATTTAACCGTTTGCATAGGATTGAATGAGTCTGCAGAGAGTGAGTGTATATGAGCCGTAACCGTTCAGAAACAGGCCAGACTGTCATCGAGATATCTTTAATGGTTGCTGTTTTGGTCTTAGTGATTGTGGCGAGTATACCGTCTTTGCGGGAATCTATTCTTTCTACGTTCACTCGTTATTCCGAATATGTTAATTCTAGCAATGGAACCTCTGGGGATGATCCCAACCCCCAAGATCCTTCTATTCCTTTAACACCTCTTGGGTCTTCGGTTGGAGAAATATCAGGAGGAATGCTTGATTTAATCAATGATTTCTATACTGAGCATAATCATTATCCAAGAAGCTGGGGTGATTATGCTTATACGGATTTAGGCCTTGATCCTATACAATGGAAAGACCAAGAATATGGTGGAATCATTTACAAGCCAAACGGATCTCTACTTCGTATCAGTCCTGGCGAAGGTTACTCATTTCGTATTCAAGATGAAAATGGGGAAACGCATGTTTTGTCCCATTCCTATAACTGGGATTTGGTATATCGTATCCCTAACGATAACCGCTGGTATTACCATTCTGTTGAGGGACCAGTAGTTTTGATTGATACTCTAGAAATTATTGAACCTGAATCATAGATTCCGACAAAGAACAACCTTCACGGAACAGAAACCGTACAGGGCAAAAAGTTTCATTGCATGCCTGTGCGAGCATGGTTTTTGGCTCATCAGTAATCTGTATGCTTGTTTTTCTCCAGTAATTTGGTAATATTACTAAGTAATGGAGAATATTGAGCAAAACCAAAAGCCAATTTATTTTGATACTTTGATGTTGATGGACAGGTATAAGGACTATTCTTCACCCGAATCGAGAATATCGTATCTGGTGAAAACAGGAGAGTTGATTCGCATTCGAAGAGGCTTGTATGTGTATCGCGGTGATACTAGAGTCCATCCATATTGCTTGGCCAACCTCATCTGCACACCTTCCTATATTTCCTTTGCTGCTGCCCTGCGATACTACAACTTCATACCAGAACAAGTATTCAACATTACTTCTGCTAGCTATGGAAAAAATAAAACCAAGCAATTTGAAACTCCGATGGGATACTATATCTACTATAGTGTAAGCCCAGCAGCATATGCACAAGGAATTGATCGAATACAAGAATCCCATCAAAGTTTTCTCATTGCTACTCCAGAAAAGGCTGTATTGGATATGTTGTCGAAAATACCCGGGGTACATTCTATCAAAGCTTTCGAAGAACTACTTTTTGATGATTTACGGATGGATTACCACTCTGTTCTTTCATTGCAGAAAAGCAGGCTATATCAATATGGAAGCGGCTATATTCAAAAAAATGTCAAAATGCTACTTGAGTGGTTTGAAAAGGTGAATTCATGAATCAAGCCATTCAAAATATGTTGAGATCCTATTCTAACCAAGATCCTCAGAAACAAAAGCAAAGATTAATAGAAATTGTTCAACTTATTACGCTGATGGGCCTTTCGAGAAGCAATTTCTTTCATCGAGTAGCATTTTATGGAGGATCTTCTCTTAGAATTCTTCATCAGCTTCCTAGATTTTCGGAGGATTTGGATTTTTCTCTTGTCCAATCGGATTCTGCTTTTCAACTAGAAGATTTTTTTCCTTTTGTTCAGGACAATTTAAGTGCTTTTGGATTTTCTATGGTTATTCTATCAAAACCCAAAAAAGAAGTAAGTCAGATTCAATCTGCTTTTTTAAAAGGGAATACAAGAAAGCACTTCCTTGAAATTGCTCCAAACAATCATAGGGGCAAATTTCCATTTTCTCATAATGATTCTTTGAAGATCAAATTTGAAGTAGATATTGACCCGCCTTTGTATGCCAATACAGAAGTAAACTATCTGTTAGAACCTATTCCTTTTAGTGTAAAGAGCTACGATCTTCCTTCTTTGTTTGCGGGTAAAATCCATGCCATGCTTTGCAGAAAGTGGAAAAATCGTGTAAAAGGAAGAGACTATTTTGATTATGTATGGTTTCTTACTAACAATGTGCCTGTGAATATGAAGCATTTGGAAGCTCGTTTACGGCAAAGCAATACGTTGCAAGATGGTCAAAAATGGGGAAAATCAATCCTTGAAAAAATGCTCATGGATCGATTTGAAACAGTTTCGTATGAAAAAGCCAAGGCTGACGTAATGCCCTTTATCGGAGACTACACTAGCTTAGAATTATGGTCTTCTGCATTTTTCACACACATCACGCGAAAGTCACTTATTTGCGACAGTGCCAAATGATTCTATCTCCTGTTCAAAAAAATCTGTGAATTTAACTTACGTAGCAAATTATGGATTCTGGTTCTATTTGACCACAGAAGAATGCGTACAAAACTACATAGATAAAGTCTCAATTTTTCTACTTGCACATACAATCAGTATTTGTACAATTAATTCATGTTGGCGTTAGTAGTAGTCTGGGTGTTTCGGCCCCATTCTTCTGTTAGCCCTGTTATATTGAAGAAAACTTCCGTGTCACAAATAGTACGTGATTGATGGAGTGTCTAATACAGGAAATTCCATCCCTTGTATGATCCGGTTGTGACCGAAGGTATGATTTTACTCCCCCAAATGTCTCCCATGAGATAGTGGAACCAAACCCTGTTTCTTTTGGAGATTCGATTAGTTTAAACAATGCCAGTTTATGTGGATATGTGATCTCTCAAACTTTTGATTTTGAAAAACCAATTTTTATTATTGCTTACTCTATTGTACTGGAGAATTTTGGAGGAGTAGGCAGTGTTAGGTTCCATTCAATTCAATTATGTTGAAAAACTTACGAAAGGTGTATGTCATGTTTAAGAAATTAGTTGGTTTAGTCTTAGTTGTGAGTTTTTTATTTTGTTGTTTTTCATCGGTTAAAACAAAAAGTTTTATACCAGGGTTTATGGAGAGATCTATAGAGTTAAGATTTTACGATAAAGCAAGTTCGTCGGTTTGGCTTGCTCCAACAACCAACAACTATGTGTTTTACATTACCTTAGCAAATTTAACCAATCATCCATTTTATTGCACTATAGATACTGATCTTAAAGGTTTTTCAACCACATATAATGTTGAGTATCAAAAACACTTTTATAATTTAATTCCAGCCTGGGATAGTTATGAATTTTATTTTAATGTGTACAATTTTAATGAACTTAAAAATAAAACAATTAAATTAAAAATTTTTGATTTAAATTTTAATTTAGTAAAAGAAATTAAAGTAAATAATATTAACATACCAACCAAGACTCATGGAAAAATGTATCTTGTGAAAGCTTCCAATAAAATACATGCGGACTCAAATAACAAAAAACCAGTTGAAGTCATATTTTATTTAGGCACACTTAATAATAGTTATGTTAGTAAAATTTTTGTAAACCCAGGCGAATATTATGAGATTCCAATACAAGATAACATAGAAGGAAGATATTCAGTGCTTTATTTTGATGGAGCGATTGATATAATTAGATATTATAACATAATTTCCCGCCCAGAAGAAGAAAAAATACCTGAACCTGCTAATAAAAAAGAGGACTTATCTTTTTTAAAAAGTAAGGATAAAATAGTTTGTATATCTAGTAGTCCAGATGTATTATCTTTTTTTATTTTTTCTTCGGAAAATAAAACAATAAGCGTGCAAATAGAACTAGAAAAAACATTTTCTTTTTCTATAAATCTTAAAAAAGGATGGAACAAACATGATTTTTATCACCAGGCCATCCTTACTTTAAATAAAAACAACAACACTATTAGTATTAATGGAGAAAAATTTCCGCTAATCATATTAATTAGTGGAATAAATCAGTCTATTAATCTTAAATATTTAAAGATTAAGAAAAATGAAAATTCTTTGTGGTACAATATAGATAAAAAACAAAATGGGCGGCTATATTTTTTACTAGCCCAACCAGAAGGAATTTTGTACTGTGATTGGATTTCTCCTGATTTAATAGGAGTAATTCCTACTTATCTTGAAAGAGGCAAGACTATTTTCTTGCCCAACAAAGAAGAGGTGTTAGTAATAGAGTTTTCTGACAATCTTAACTGGTTGTTAGTACAATAAATGAAAACAATTCTCCTAAATGTATCCCGAAAACTAGAGACCTGTTTGTATTAACTATTAGGGATTGACACTACCGTAGACACTACATCGCTTTTATCCCGACATCGGAAAAACTCGGTTGTGTCTTACATAAGAATGTTCAAAGAGTTTCTATTGTACTGCAATTATTCATTGGTTTTCTCTCTATACTCTCTCCTAAAAGCTCCCCATCATTCTGGAATTCGATTTTTGTATCGAATCGCTTCAAAACATTTACAGGACAATCAACGGATTGGTGAATACATTCACTTCTACAACTATGAACGTTTTCATTCTCCTCTACAGTAGCGTACTTCCTATCAATTGTATAGTGGACAAGCTTATGTATAATTCTTAATAGTGACAATTAAGTTGACTTAGATAGGTGGAATTTTACTCTAACCAAGAGAATCCACCGAAATGATCAAATAATATCATTGTATTGAAAATTTGTTTCTGGAGGATAAGAATGAATTACAAGTTAATGGTAATTACTGTGTGCTTATTACTTGGATTAAGCATAATATTACCTATTTCTATTGCACAAGAAGAACAACACCAAAGTATTGATAGTATACCATTAAATTTAGACAATAAAATCCCTACTATAGATATTTCTCCTAACTCAGAAGTATTAACACTAGATACATATTACTTTACAGAAAATAAAGGTCAATGGGATGAAGAAATTTTGTTTGCAGGGAATACTGCATTTGGTAATGTTATTTTTGCAAAAGACAAAATATACTACCAATTGAAAAAAACAGATTTTGTAACCCCTAAGAAAATTGCTAATGATATGCATGTTAGTGATTTCGCAAAAGACGACTTTGTTGAAACTTCTGGTTATTCTTCACACACTATTCAGTTAACTTTTGTCGGTTCTCAGAATTCTACTCCAGAACCATTACAGCAGCTACCCCATTATACGAATTACTATATCGGCGATAAACCCGAGAAATGGGGTGAGAATTGCCATAATTTTTCAACTATTATATACAGAGATGTTTGGCAAAACATTGATTTATTGTATTTTTTTGATAATAAATCATTGAAGTATGAGTTTCACGTGTACCCAGGGGCTTCATATAAGGACATCTCTTGGCAAGTAGATAATGCAAATGTATCAATACATCCTAAAGGAATAAAACTTGCAACACCGATAGGTTCAATATCGGACACCGAGTTGAAGGTTTACGGTGAAAAGTCTGGTACTGAGTATACAGCATTGTTTTTAAGCGAAGAAAATACCTACCATTTTGACTTATTGAAAGAACCTTTTATAGATGAAAAATTGATTATTGATCCTTTGATTGAATGGACGGAGTATATTGGAGGCATGAAACGTGATTGGTGTGGAGATTTGCTATTTGATGGAGATTACATATACATTTCTGGTCATACATGGTCTCCCACTTTGTTTAAAAAGAAAAATCATTATAGCGGTGAAGCAGATGTTCTAATATGCAAGATGAGAAATAATGGTGAAATAGAATGGACAGCATATTTTGGTGGAGATCATAATGATTATAATTCTTCGTTAAAAAAGGATATGTCTGGCATTTATTTTGCGGGACAAACAAGATCATCTAATCTACCAAAAAAAAAGAATCACTTTTCCAATGAAGACGATGCTCCATTGGTTAGTCCAGATGGTTTTATAGGTAAACTCACAGATGAAGGAGCAGTTGAGATGTCTGTGTACATTGGAGGTAGCGATTGGGATGATTTAGAATCAATTGAGATTAATCAAAATGACATTTTTATCGTGGGCTATACATATTCCAATGATTTTCACGAAGCTGTTAACACATACAATGGATCAGCAGATGGCTTTTACGGCAAGATAAAAAAAGATGGCTCAATTTCATGGATACGGTATTATGGCGGGAACCGTGACGATTACTTGAAGGATTTAGTACTACATAAAAATACTATTTTTTGTTTAGGTTTTACAAATTCTAACTCACTTCCAAATGTGATAAACAAACCATCTGGATTAAAAGATGTTTTCATGTTGAAAATTTTGCCCAATGGACAAGCTGACGTCTCATTTTTATTTGGTTCTTCGGGGGATGATTATGGTTTTGATATTATACTAGATGATGGTGTATTATTTATTGCTGGTAGATCTTCTTCAACTATTTTACCAAATTCCAGAGGAAGAAATAATGGGGGCGAAGATCTATTTGTTGCATGTTTTACCCAAGAGTTAGAGGTTATTTGGAGTCTTTTTGTTGGTGGCTCAAAAAGAGAAGATGATCCCTCTTTAGCTTATGAAAATGGACTACTGTTTGTTTCAGGTACTACGCAATCCAGCAATATCCTAAAAAAAGCAAATAGAAAATCAGGTAATTCAAGAACAACTGATATTTTTTTATCCTTGCTTACATCACAAGGCAGATGCATTTGGACTCAGTATATTGGAGGTAGTGATGATGAAACAAGAAGCAACATTGCGGTATATAATAACACTGTACTAATTGCAGGCAATACGACATCAAGTAATTTACCCAAGAAGAAGAATTCTATTTTTGGTTCTGAAACAGATATTTTTCTTGCCTTCATTACATATGATAGTAATTACGAAGCTAAAGTGTCAGATGTTGTTTTGGAGACTCCGATTATTGACTTTGAAGAATTAAATGACAATGAATATGGTGTAACAAGAAACATTATACTGAAAAATGAAAACAGAAAACATATATTTGAAGGATTGATCTCTCAAGACTCAAAATGGATATCTCCGAGTCAGTCTGAGTTTGAAATCAAACCAAATAGCACCATAACAATACCGATAAGAATTAATATACGTTCAATATCATACGGTGTACACAAGGGTTCAATTTTTATTAGATCTAAATTTCCAGATGAAATAGAAATAATACAGATTGATGTTATTGTCCAAAAATCAAATATTGAAAAAACTCTAGTTTATCCATTGTCTTTAGACTTCGGAAAACTCAACAAGGGTGTTGTGTCTAAAAAAAAGGTCTTTACTATCGCTAATATTAGTGAATCAGACTATTCGGTATCAATTCAAGATGATTACGATTGGTTGATTTGCTCAACTGAATCATGCATCCTTAATGTTAATCACACAAAAGATATCGAGGTTTGGGTAGATACAAACAATCTTAATCCTGGTAACTATAATGGAGTAATTTCAATTCAGTTTGATTCAGATACAGTAGAAACCATTAATATTGAACTTGAAGTACAATGAAATCAAAAAACAGAAATTTAACAAAGCCAAGGTGAAAAAATGAAATACATGAATACTACTTTTTTGCGCGTAGTTGTGCTGATCATATTAGTAGCATCTCTAATCTTCAAAATGTCATATATTGGTAGAGCTAATCTTGAAACTGAAATTCCTAAAAACCAATATTTAGCTATGTATTATGATAATTCTACTTTGAAGGGAGAACCGTTATATATTCAAATTGATGAAAGAATAGAGTATAACTGGAAGAATAAAGGACCAGCTCGATTGGAAGATGATTACTTTTCAATTAAATGGCAGGGATATTTTAAGTTTGAATCTACAACATATTTATTCCACCATAGATCTAATGATGGGATAAGAGTGTGGGTAGATGGTGACTTGATCATTGATTACTGGGATGCCCACCGTGCTGATGACATTTATTTGTTAGTGAGCATTAATGAAGGTAATCATCTTGTTAAGTGCGAATATTACGAAGAAACAGGTTTGTCTGAAGTATCACTGAGTTGGAGAAAATACGAGGACATAAAGTCAATTAATAAGAAAATACATAATAATCACAAGTTCTTACCAGTACTCATTGAATTTTCCGATGAACCTCATGTTAGTAGCGAAGAAAAAATTCACCAGTACTTATTCTCTTCCCAAAACGATAAATATAGCTTACGAAACTATTTTTTTAACGTTTCATTGGGAAAACTTGACATAACATCAGGAGAATATGAAGTAGGGAATTGGATTAAATTGGGGAAAAAAAGACGTGATTATAAAGGTAAATGGTCAAACAGCAATAATGATACTTACGTACTTCTTAAAGATATCGCAGATTGTCTTACTGAAAAAGATATCAAATTTAATGAGTATGATATAGATCAAGATAAGATAATAGATCATTTAATGATAATATGTTCTGGGCCACCTTCTAAGTCTACTATTTTTTGGAATCATAGTGGTTTTAACGATAAGAGCATTACAATACAGGGATATTCGGTTGGTAGTTATAGTATCGTAAACGAAATTTGCCATGAAAATGAGTATAATGCATTGAAAGAATTATATAGAGAGTTTTTCCATGTTTTAGGTGGAGAAAATTTATATTCAGAACTGAACTCTGAAGATGTAATTGGACCATGGGATATTATGGGCAAACATGATTTTGCAAACTTTGGACTTTCTGGTTTTTCAAGATATTCTGCTGGATGGTTAAATCCTACAAAGATTCAAAAAAATGGGAGGTTTGATATTTATGCCCTTGGTTCTGATTATGATAATCAACTTTACCGAATAGATATACCGTGTACTACTGAGTATCTACTTATTGAAAATAGACAAAAAATTTCTACTGATGAGTGGTGGAAAGGAATAACAGATGATGGTATTGTAATATATCATGTAGACGAATCTATTCCCATCGGGTATCGTTTTAACGATGGCTCACCAGCATATCCTAATTATGCTATATGCAATATGAATCCTTTAAAAGTGAAGGCTTATTCTGAAGACAATTTTCTTGTTAGGTATACACCATACACTATGCCAAGTTTACGAGATAATAAGGCTATATCACCATGCGAAATATTTATTCATGACATTTCTAAATCAGGTATCAAAATGACATTTTCGGTGGAATTTAGAATAGTTAATACTTTCCCCGTATTTGAACCACAATATTTTGATTATGGCTCCCAGAAACGTGATAAACAAATTTCAGGAAGGATAGATATAAAAAATATCGGTACTGGTGTACTATTTTGTAATGTGTATACGGATCAAGAATGGATTCATGTCAATACTGACAAGTTTTTAAGTAACAATACCAGTGTTAGTTTCGATTTTAACTTAGCAGAGCTGAGTATTGGAGCTTATAAAGAATATATACTTTTGGAGACAAGAGATAAAAGAATTTTTAAGTTTCCGATTAAGTTTGAGGTAGTTTCTCTAAATCACGATTTGCACCTTGACCAAAACATGAGCGAATTTCCCTTTTTGAAAGGAAAGTGATGAAACTAAGAAAATTTTTTGTATTGTTCATGTTTTTATTTTTACTTTTCGATTTTTCGCTTATACCTTTGTTCTCGGTTGAAAAAGTTACTTACACCCCATGGAATTTGAAACGCTTCGACAATACAAACACTGCTTTTACTACAGCTTATTTTCCTGATGATATGGAATTTGATGATTTTTTGACTATTCACAGCCGTCATGCTCCTATTGCAGCAAACAACTGCATTTTTTTAATTGAAGCTATTACCGGTACCGTACATTGTTTTGATATCGAAACGCAAGAATTGATCTGGAAAAAGCAATACTCAGAAGTGTTATATGAAGAATTGAGAGCTGGGAATACTTGTTGTTTTTCTGAACAAACCAATCAACTTATACTTTTAGAAACAGTGAAAGGTTTATGGGACAAGCGGTGGGGTTTTGTTTCAAAATTGTATGCGATCAATCCAAAAAATGGTGAAGTCAATTGGGAATATGAAATTCATGGATACTACTCCAACAGTATTACTTTGGACGAGAACTTCGTTTTTGCAAAAACAATTCAGATATGTTGGAAAAATCAAGACAGTAACTACCTTAGCATAGGTCATATTCTTTATTGTTTGAACATAAAAACAGGGGAATTACAGTGGTCTTCATTTTTGCCAGGAGGGGAAGCATACTGGGATGAAAATCCTCCTGCAATCACTGACCAATGCATCGTGACAACATCCTCAACCTGCGTTAGTTACGACGAAAAAGAAGGATACATCTTCCAACAAACCCCTTGTTTTATCACAGTTGTGGATAAAGAAAATGGGAAGATTCTTCAAGAAATCTCATTGGATCAATATTATGGATTAAGCTTACCTTTGATTGAAGATGACAAAGTTTTTGTTGTGGTGAATGAATCTCAAACAGACTCAAAAAGTAAAGATGATATATTGGATAGAACACACCATATTGTGAACGTACTTCTTTGTTTTGAGCTAATGGATAACAAATTGCAGTTGACCAATGAGATTGTTTTATCGGACGAAGCTCATGGATTTATATACAACGTACATCTTTCTAAGCATAACAACAAACTATACTACTTAGACTATAGCGGTTTATTGGTTTGTATTTCAACAGATGACAATGCGATATTGTGGCAAAAAAAAGTTGGTGAACAAAGCTGGCGTGGACCCTACTTTTGCAACAACGATTATTTGATTATTTGTACAAGAAACTTTGTTTCAGAGAAAAATGGCAAAGATGCTTATGAGATCAACCTGCAATATATTGATCCTGAAAATGGAACCGTGTTGTTTAACAATGCTGTTCCATATGAAGGTTCAGCACCCAGAGAATTAGTCGGAACTGACAATCATATATGGGCAATAGGGGGTGGTCAGATAGCACATTTTACTCCTGCTATACCACCATCTCTTCGTGTATCTCCAGAAGAAATATATGTAACTTGTAGGGAGGGAAACTCCGATGACATTCAAAAGGTGATTACTATCGAATCTAGGGGAAAAATCGAGGGCACTATCGAATCAGATGTAGATTGGATTTCGCTCAGTACTCACAAGATGAACAAGCTTACAAAAACAATTCAGGTGACATTAGATCCGTCGGGAATGAAACCCGGAGAACATCGTGCACATATACGATTTACCACCAATGGTGGAAATGTAACCGTTCCTGTAACGGTAGAAATACTGAAACTACCACAATTAGAGATAGTTCCTGCGAAAGTAGAAATGGAGATTTTGTACGATTCAGTTCCGGATGATTCTGTGTTTACTATTTCGAATTCTGGAGGTGATGGTGTAGAGGGTGTTATTGAGAGTAAGGAATCTTGGATTACACTGTCAAACACTACTATTGATGACACCACTTTAAGCTTTACTGCAACGTATACCATGAACACAAAAGTTGCTGGTAGTTATGCAGGAACCATTATTGTTCGTTACAACAACGGCGTTATCTCTATCCCAGTCAACATTATTGTTACACCCAAACCGACCCTAACCGTTGTTCCCAATATAATTGTTAAGCAAGTAGCGCTTGGATCTTGCGATTCGGTTGAAGTACAACTCGTGAACCAGGGTGGAATAGGATTAATGGGAGATGTTTCGAGCAATACAGAATGGTTGATTCCTAGTAGAAACAAATACGACGATGAAACTACCACCATGGAGTTTCACCTGAACGCATTGGATTTAAAAGCTGGTACATATCATGGCATGATCACTTTTGTTGGAAATGATCAGATGGTGGAAGTACCTGTTACTCTTCAGTGTATCGTATGGATACAGTTTCAAATTGGTTCTACTACGGTAGAAGTGAACAAAGTGAAAGAAACTATTTCTTCACCCCCATACTTGTTTGAAGCAAGATCGTATGTCCCAGTCCGAAGATTGGTGGAATCTATTCCTGTTCTTCATTATTTGAAGGATGCAGAAATGAGTTGGGATCCCGAAGAAAAGAAAGTAACTATCCGTGTTCATGAAAAACTAATCGAACTTTGGATTGATCAACCTTTTGCTCATATTAACGGTGAACCAGTTCCTATAGATTCAACAAATGAAAAAGTGTGTCCCCAAATTAAAAATGGAAGAACATTCCTTCCTCTTCGCTTTACTGCAGAGAACTTAGGATATCAAGTTGAATGGGATGCTTCAAGCCAGACTATCCACTTGAAATATATTGTGCAGTAGTATGTTAAAAACTTGCAAATTTACAAATTCAGGATATTTTTATCTTATTCGTTCATTTTCATTGGTGCTTTTTTTTGGGACACTATGAATACATGGAGTACAAATGGTGCATACAAAAACTAACTGTTTACGAAAACTAGCATTTATTCTACTACTACCTATGCTACTGTATATCCCGCATCACACAGTGACCAATGCTAACAATAAACCATGTTATTTGATCCTTGTTGAGAATGAAGCTGATAAAATGCTCTACAAGGGCTATATTCAAGAAAGAACTGCTCTGTATGACCTTATGATCACAAGTCTTGAAGAAAACAACATTCCAAATGAGCCCAAACAGATCAAAGAATTCTTACTGAATATTCGTAAAACTTTTCCCTTTTATTATGCAGTTTTCGATACTTTTTATCAAAACCAGAAAAAACAACCTTACACAAATTTTTTAAACTTAACTTATTTTGTTTACGGACCTCCAGAAACAACCATGAATGATCTCACCACAAAAGCGAACCTTACAATTTTACCCAAAGAGATTGAAGACAGTTCTGAAATTGTATTTCCGATAAATGCATTATAACTCTGATTGGTAGGTACTATTATGGTAAAAAAAATGATCGTTTGTATATGTGGGTTTGTACTGGCTTTTACACTTCCTACTACGTATGGTTTTTATACTGTAGATGGTGAAAAAATAGCAGAATCAAATGTTTCCCATATACATTCTGCAGATATAACTGAGTCTACTGCCTTTTTTACTGAAAACAAGGGGCAATGGCCTGAAGAAATATTGTACCTGGGTAATACCGATTTTGGACAAGTTTTTTTCACCCAAAATGCAGTTTACTACGATCTTATCGTAAAAGAAGAAATTCATTCTGCATCTAAGCAGAATCCACATACTGTAAAGCTTTCTTTTGAAGACAATCAAACCTCCATAGTACAAGGAACCCTACCTTTAACGCATTACACAAATTATTTTATTGGGAATAATCCAGAACAATGGGGTATTCGCTGCGCCAATTATGAAAAAGTAGTATATGCAAATGTTTGGGAGAAGATTGATTTAGTTTATTTTTTTTCACCTAAAGGATTAAAATATGAATTCCATGTCCACCCTGGTGGGAATTACCAAGATATCTCTGTACGTGTTGGTGGAGCAACTGTTCTATCTCACTGTGTGAGTTTGGAATTACAAACTCCACTTGGATCCATAATGGATGATGGTTTGTTAGTGTTTGGAGAAACTTCTAAAACAAAGTATCCTG
>CAZOYI010000081.1:0-2630 GCA_964583965.1 uncultured Caldisericota bacterium | reverse complement strand
TGGATCTGAAACAATAGCGCCTTTGGGTGTTTTAAGTAGAGTTCTCTTTTGGGAATGGATATGTATTTTAGCGATAGCAGGTATGCCATTGGGGGTATCTGTTGTGACATATAGCAAATGATTGCCATCAGGTGTCCAACTGCTGTTAGCGTTTATGGTATCTTTCATTTTTGGGACGATGGTTCTTACATCTGTACCATCAGATTTCATGATCATGATCTCAGTAAGAAGATATCCATTAGCCTCTTGTGCAATTCCATCAGAGTCTTTTTGATTATAGCGAGTAAAGGTAATCCATTCACTATCTGGAGAAACTCTTGGATGAGTCATCTCTTGCCAAGAGCTGTATATTAGCATTTCCATCTCCGTACCTTGTAGTGTAGCAGTATAGATTCCAAAAAAGTTCTCTTGTTGTGTGCTATATCCAGATGTGGAACATTGAGAAAAACCTAAAATGGGAAAGAAAAATAAAATACAGGCAATAATAAAAAATTTCATTCGAAAATACTCCTTTGATGAATACCATGTTATCATTCTTGGATGAAACTACAAGGTTTTTGAGGAATCTCAGATCAGAGAAATATTGGGTAAAAAAAAAGAGGGATTTAAAAGTAAATTAAATCCCTCGAATTTTGAATCGAGAAGTATATTTTATACTACTTCTATCTGAATTGTGGAAATTTTTCTTCTACCAAATGAATCAGTTATCTCGATTTTAATTGTAATGGATCCTTTCGACTCAAACGAGTGATGTTCTTTGATTTCTTGACCATATGCTACATTGCTTAAATGGAGTAAATTCGACCCATCTCCCCAATCGATTCTAACTGTGTATGGTGCCTCTCCTCCAGTAATTGTCATTATAAACTCTAATGGTTGGCTTTGATCAATTGTAGAACGTCCGGTTTCAGGATTCTGTCGTGTACCACCTAATCGGATGCTAGAATCTAAGCCTTGGTTTTGATTTTTACTAGGTCGTAAAAGTATAGATACTTCGCGACTGTTTTGGAATGTTGTTCCGCAATATGCATTAAGTATTGCTTTCAAAGAATGTTCTCGGGATACATTTTCTTCGACAACTAGCTGTATGGATAGCGTGTAGGAGGAATTTCTTTGAAGATTACCAATGTCGAATACAACTTCTCCATTGTCTTCGATACGGGCAGCTACACGGTCATTAGTGGAATATGCTAAACCAACAGGTAGTGCTAGAACAAGCTTTTGATCTGTACAATCAACTTGACCAGCATTGGTAAGTTTTACTTTCATAATAACGGTATCATTTTTGCCATAGGATTTTTTATTCAATTCAGCACTAATGAAAACCTCATTTTGGGGAATTGGAATAATTGCTTTGGCTATATTGGATGGATTTGAAGCTTTTCCTTTGGAGTCTATGGCTTGAACGTAATAACAATACGTTTGTCCTGGCTGGACATTCATATCTGCCCAGGTTCGAACGTTACTGTTGGTGGTAGCTATGGGAGTTAAACCAGGCATAGCAGTGCAGCTTCTGTAGATTTGATAAGAATCAACTGGACAAGTTTGTTCACGTGCTGGTGACCAATGGAGTACAACGTGATTGGTTGCAGGGACTGCCCAAATATAAGATGGTGAAGGAGGAGTAGCTTCTCCACAAACGATAACACTTGTCGGATTGGAGGCGTAACCTTCTGTGTCAATGGCCTGAGCATAGTAATAATATTTTGTGTCATACACAACATTGTAATCATCAAACATAGTGATATCTTTGTCTACAGTAGCAATTCGCTGAGGTATACCCCCGAATACAGCAGCTCTATATATCTCATAATGTGACACAGGATAGGTTGTCATGGTAGATTTTTGCCACCGTAGTTGATTGCTTTCACACGTTGTTGTACCTTCAAAATGATAAGGTGGAAGAGGTGGTTGAGGTGTTGGTCTAACAGTTTGGAACATATCTCCGGATGTTACCATTGAATAGGATTGATTATAGGGATTATCCCCATGAGCACGTACAACAATTTGGTAGACTCCTGTTCTTGGTAAAGGAAGATGAACAACTTCGACATTATTCACTGTGTCGTAGGCAGCTGTATGCTTTATTGATTCAAACGGCTGACCAAGATCAAAACTATTGTGATGGTAGCTATGAAGCTGATTTCCACGATATCGCACATCTTCATCATAGGAATACACCATTAAGTTCAAGTCATTGATCAAGTCGGATTCGGTTGAACTAGAGGGTTTGGGGGTACCTGGGTAATCTGTCCAGGCAAGTGTGACTTTTAATGGTGTTGAAGCATCTGTTACATTGACATAATAAACATCTTCTTCACCTGGTTGAAGGCCATCAATATTTTGATAATGGAACCAAGTTCCAGTTTCAGGATATAATGAATTTTTAGCATTCACACGTCCCCAACCACAAATTGGACTTGGTATTGAAAGGAGATCATCAGAGTTTGGCCAATATGGCGTATAATTGCTATGATCCCGTATACCTTCTGTGACGCAACCATTGATAAGAGTTGCTTTTAGTAATGAGGTGTAAATATTCTGCGGTTGTACATTTTTTACTTTTCGATAGTATTCTCGGAATAGCGTCATTGCGCCGGTAGCTACAGGAGCAGACATACTTGTCCCGC
>CAZOYI010000080.1:0-1524 GCA_964583965.1 uncultured Caldisericota bacterium | reverse complement strand
ATCCTGATAGTTTTAGGACTACTATACTACTTCTTTGGGTAATAGTTCTGGCAGCTTATAGTAAGGTAAAACGATGATTTCTGTTTCTTCATACATCCGGTGCATTTCTTCACCAAGGTGTATGACATATGCTTTTTTTGGATGATAGGTGGAGACAAAGCTCAGCATTGATTTTCCTGGATTCGCCCTTGTTAAAGTTTGGAATTTTACTTCTATAGGAATTAGGTCGATCGTGTTGTCCAGGACAAAATCAACTTCGGCTTTGTTTGTTGTACGCCAATAATGGATTTGAATGGAGGTATGTTGAGTTAATTCTTTCAGCCTGTGATACACAAAGCATTGAAATAAGAAACCATCTTGCATCAACGGGACAGGATGACCGAATAAGCCCATAGCAAAATTCCTCATACCCATGTCCGAATAATAATAGATTGGTGCTTTACAGATTTCTTTTCGTAAGTTGCGAAAAAAAGGAGTGATTTTTTCAATTAAATATGTTTTTTCCATATACCATAAATATTGATTGATTGTCTCTTTATGAAGCCCTAATGTGTTCGAAAGCTCTTGTATATTAACCATTTTACCCATTTGTGATGCAATGATTCTAACTAAATTGGTAAACTTTTCAGTTTTCTGGATTCCTAGAAGCTCAACTAAATCTTTATAAAGGTAGCTTTGGTACAATTCATCCATAATACTATTTTTCTCAGCAATCTGGTTTTCAAGGATGATTCTTGGATATCCACCAAATTGTAAGTAGTCATTTAGTAGTTGCTTGGATTGGAGAACTTCTAAAGAAAAGAAATCCATTAATCTGTCTTCATAACGATAATCCGTCATGTAATTCACATATTCTTCCCAAGACAAAGTGTTTAGTCTAAAGATACGCTTTCTTCCCGCAAGAGACTCGTGGATTTTTTCTTTCAATTCAATAGAACCCGATCCAGAAACAATCAACTTATATGGAAGATGCAGGTCATACAACCCTTTTAAAAATAGACCTGCATTTTCTTTGCGTTGAATTTCATCGATAAAAACATACCCCTGTTCGCCAATTTCAAGTTTAATTTTCCGTATAAGCTGTTCTTGGGATGTGAAATACACATTATCTTTCTCGATATCAAGATTCAGAAACACTGACTGGCAGAGATTCTCATTAACATGTTGCTCCAGGCATTTCATCAATGTGGTTTTCCCAGCCTGTCTTGGTCCTACAATAAGGCTGATTTCCTTGTGGTCTAAATGTTTCATTAATGGAGAAAACAACGTTCTTTTTATCATACTAGTATTTTAACCCAATAAAACGTACAGTCAATGATCCAAATTATTGGGTTAAACAGTGGTTATAACATTTAACAATACACTGCAATGAATAAAAACGTTTTTTTACTTTGTAACCTTTTTACTCTTGCATTTTTAGTTTTGTGTATATCATGAAGATAATTCGAATAAAAAAATTTGCATCGTATCACTTTAGAATACTCAAAGATTAACCAGTTTTCACCCAAGGAGGTGAAAAATGAA
>CAZOYI010000079.1:0-2153 GCA_964583965.1 uncultured Caldisericota bacterium | reverse complement strand
TTATGTTGATCATGAGGTAATAGTAGCCTATCAGACTGTGAATCTGAGTGTATGGGTGCAAATCCCGTTGATCAACCTCTTGCCAGTAGCTCAGTGGCTAGAGCGTCGGCCTGTTAAGTCGAAAGTCCAGGGTTCGAATCCCTGCTGGTAAGTTATGAAATCAAAAAACACTCCCAAACTTCCAAGATTCAAGATGCCTCCTCCTACAATTCATCATGGAGACAAGAAGAAAGAACAGAGTAAGAAATGGTGTAGAAAATATAATGATCTTTCAAAGGAGTGAAATTGTCTAATCATAAGAAGAACCGTCCTAAATGGAAATGGTATATTTGTGAATTTAGGACTAATGATTGTTCTCCATGCCCACATAGTATTCCACACCAAGCCGATTCTAGGGGAGAGTATGATAATGGTCATATGTGTGGAGGAAGGTGTATGTTTTTAGATATAAAAACATTTTGTACAAAAACCCAAGCTCCTAGGATGAAAAGATGAAAATGTGTGATTGGATGTTTCTTGGTTGGTTGGTATTAAAATTGGTTGTAGATTTAATAGGTTTGATCTATATAGTTGGAAGGTTAAAATAAAAGGGGAGATATATGTCTAATGCAGTTTCAACTGTGGCTCTTTGTGCGGCATATGCTTATAGTTTGACTACAGAATGGGGTTGTTTCAGCACCATAGCGTTTGTAGTGGCCATATTTTGTGTTTGGAGTTCTGATTGGGCAGATAAGAAATAAGAAGGAGAGGTAAATGAAAAAGGATTTTTTCGATAGAACACCTACAATAAAAGTGTTTCCCTGTGATTGTTTTGGAGAAGGTCTTTCAATATCCATAGAAGACGATCCCTTTTATGAAGATATAGAAGGTGGTCCGTATATGAATATTGCTTTTTGGGGTTATAGACCTTACGCAGATAATAGGTTATCTTGGAAACAAAGGTTGCGTTGGGCTTGGAGAGTTTTTCGAACTGGCAATCCTTGGTGTGATATGGTCATATTGAATGGTGCCACAGCCAAACGATTTGCTAACCATATCTATTATTTGATTGACAAGTATAATGCAAACAGCAAAAAGGATGAATTGAAACCGTTGACGGATTAAGGTGCTAAATGCTATGTGAAGAATGTCGCAATTGTCAACATAATGGTAATTTAGAGATGTGTCATACTTGTAAATTTAGAAAGAAGTGGAAACAAAAGAAAGGGAAAAATGGAAGTAAGTCTAAAAATTCGCGAAAAGAAACCAATCAGTAAATTGGTTCCGGGTCAAACGTTTCGTACGATTGAGAAAATAGCATGTTATGAAGTGATTGATTTGACTAAGGAAGACATGTTTGATTCGGCTGTTAAACTGAGAAAGGATGCGGTCTATTGTTTGGACATTTTGACAGGGATTGTGACTATCTTCCCTAAAACTATTGATGTGTATGTGGTAAATATTAAAGCTGAGGAGATCTAAAATGAAGAAATGGATGTGGGTTATTTTGTTGACAGCTTTAAGTGTAAACACTCTATTGACATCAATCCATATTGAGACTATTAGGGAAGATGTGCAATATAACAAGTTGTTAACTGCCACTCAGTTTGAAATGCATTATAGTTGGTTGGGAAACTTTGCCCAACACCAAGAAACTCGTTGGGAATATATCATCAGTCAAATCAATAATCCAGTTTCTGTGGTAATGGATTCTGTGGTGTCTATCAAATACTATACAAAAGATGCAGAATACATACAGCAAGTTTTGGAACAATATCCACATGCTAGTGAATATGTAGATGAAAACGGTTTATATTTGGGGGGTGGTTCTGGATTTGTATTTGATACAGATGGGCACATAGTAACATGTGCTCACGTGTTAGAAGTGTTGGATAAAGGAACACCAGGTATTTATGGGTTGATTGCATTTTCCAATGGTGAGACAAGAACATTGTTGGAATATAAATATCAGTCTAGTTGGTCTAATGGTCCTGATGTGGGAGTGTGTACTATTGACACTACAGATCTTAGATTGGTTCCTGTTAAGTTTGATTTGGAAAGTCAGTTGAATGTGGGGGATCCAGTTTGGGCGATTGGTTGTCCAGCAAGTTATGATTTTGCAGTATCTAAAGGAATCGTGTCAAAGTTAGCTACAGAATATTACGGTAGTTGGT
>CAZOYI010000078.1:0-3333 GCA_964583965.1 uncultured Caldisericota bacterium | reverse complement strand
GGGACAATCCCTGTTACTGTAATTCCTCGTAGCGCAGCTACAAAATTGCAGGTTCAAGTGAAAACGTTCAACCTGATTTATGATTACAACTCTCAAATTGTACACCCGCCATACTTTATTGAAGATGGCATCGTGTGTCCCCCCGGCATGTTTGATGACGAAATTTTCTTTGACATTATTGGAAACCCCGGTAGTGGATTACGCCGATTTGAAAAGCTGGGAGTTGACTATTGTGGCACTAAGATGTTTAAAGTCTTGGCACCTGATCCCTATGTAAATTTCGCAGAAATGGCCCTTGTAGACCATGCTTTGCAAAACTCTCAAGTAAACTATACATCTGGCACGCAGTCCAATCCTCCTATTTCTAATTTACCTTTACCAACTCCACAAATCCAGTCTCCTTACAACCCCATCGTGCAGGATGTTGGCAGAGACTTTAGAGGATATCCCGGTGGACAAACACACACAGGTAGAATACGAGGTGGTGTTGTTTCTGGTGGGTATACTCGTACTACGGAAGATCACTCTGGCTGGAACGCTTATCCAGCTATTTGGTGGTGGAATTGGTATGAAGACGTAGATCTCAACAATTTCACTGACTTTAATAAACTAGGAACCGAATTCTTCCCCCTTACAGACTACGGTCTATACTTCATTATAAAAGACATCAATGGGAACCACCTTAGCTTTGATGAAAAAACAGACCAAGATTTCCGTATACGTCGCATGGAAATTACTGGACCTTTCGCTCAACCAAAAGTATTTAACAAAGTTAAGAATACTGTAACGCCTGAATATCGGTACAATAACGTTCGAAATGTTCCAATCAATTATGATTGGACCGGCAAAATTGTCGTTGAACATACCAATATGGGTGATTATGAATATTCATATGGATATGATTGGACAGACAAAAATGGTGATTGGGATATTGCTCAACCCGATAATGAGTTGACAAAGTACCCCGTAGAGAATGCTCAATTGCGTGACGGTGGCCAGCTTGACTTCCGCGGTCTCACAAATGTATTCCGCTTTGAAGAAATTATTCCAATTTCTCATGGAATCATCAATGTAAAAGTCATTTTGTGGGACGGCACTGTCAAAATTTATCAAGATTGCTGCGCAGAACCTCCAACCGATGGCGTCGATGTACACTCTCTCGAAATTGTTACAGAATCCGACCACGTAGTGGCAGATGTTGACAACAGAGTTGTTGCCACAATCAAAGAATATGAAGCCATGCAGAGCACCGAAATGTGTAATGATGCTTTCGTTTTTGTTTGGCAAGATCGTGGAATTGCGACTAAGAATAGCAAACTATTCAATGGTGCTGGCGATGGATGGGTTACAAATCCTCCAAGAAATACAGTAACTACTGAGCTCAAAGAGCAGTTTGATTGGGAAGAAGACTTAAACAAAGACGGTAAGATTTCGTTCCGTGATTACGAAACAGAAATCATCGGCACATACGATATGGCTAGCAATACTTGGGCCGGTGGTTTGATCGATGCACGTTCATTCCAGCGAAACAATGGCGAATATGTGTTTGATTTATCTGCATCCAATGGCGCACTGATTAATACAATTGGTATTGATTTTGGTGGCCCTGACGATGAACCAGATCACGTGATAAGTGAGAATGAAACTCTTCCGATTATGATTACGGCCTATAAATACGGCGATGATGATAACGATAGAGCCTTTACTCCTTTGTATGGATTGCCCGGCACTCCTCCTCAATATTCTCACGAAGTATACCTTGCAGGACAGAAATTTTTGACAATAGAACCTGTCTTTGACTTATCTGTTTCTGTACAACCTAATCCATTAACTGCTGGCGTGACACCTGAACTTGTTGATCCTGTTTCTCCTCTGTCCTTTGTTTTGACCGATCAAGAAGGCAACCCTGTTGATCTTTCTGTTGGCGTTCTAGACGAAAAAGGAAACAGAGAAGTAGCAGACGACCAGATTTGGAATTTCTTGTTTCACGACATTCACCCCGATCCTCTACCTGAGTATTATTGGTTAAGAACTGATTTACATAACGATGATGAGACAAGAATTTCCAATCGATATCTTTATTCTACTTCATCGGCAGCATTTCAACCTATCAAGATTGACTTTAGTCTTGCCAAAGATGGAAAATATGCGTTCCGTGGTTTTTGCGCGAATGACGAAGGCTCGTTTGACGTCATCATATACACACCTGATCGTAAGCATGCAGCAAAAGCAAAGGTAAACGTTGTGCTTCCTACTGTTGAATATGCAATTGCAAACATAGAAGATCCAGGACTTACCAGTTATATGGTTCCTGGTGAGCCAGATTTTGTGTTAACAGCCGCTGACAATAGAATCTACAAAGTTACGATCACGGCCAAAAATGCACAAGGACTTCTGTTAAAAGGTGTTAGTAAGGGCGTGAGCACCTGCGGTGGAGGCATTAAAAACACCGCTCGCTTCACTCCTTATATGACAAGACCTGAGTCGTTCGATTTTGATGAAAAAGATAGAAAACTTTTTGCTGACCATTTCATGCAAGATTTGTATCCCTATATTCCTCACTTTGGATTCGATTTTAATGACAATGCAAAGATTGATCGCGTTGCTTCAGAATTGTACCAAGCTGGAGGGTTTATTCATACAAAGAATCGCAACGATCAGGTAACTCTTGGTCAGGTGTATTACAACACAACATTGGTTCGATTTGATGAAGAAAGCATATACGGCGGTTGGGATATTGAGCCCAATCGCGGACTTGTCCCGCCAACAAAAGGTTGGGGCTTGGGTGCTATTTACAACAGTCCACACAAAGGTGGATATCTCTTTGCCGATATCGATCCTAACCAGAAGCTCGACTACCATGATTCTCTTGGTCTTGATGTTAATGCACAAACTACATTCTATGTCTTTGCCGAAGACGTTTGTTATATCGGAGGACTTGTGGGAGATAACGTCTATACCAACAATCCTGCACAAGCTGATCTTTGCGGCTATCCCCCGGTGTATAAAACTGATCCAGCCCACGTAGAATCAAGATTTGTACCAAATCAAACCCCCGATGGAGTATTTTATCTTGACTGGGAAGCCTTCCCAAGTCATGAAGTACACATTGCTCCTCCCCGCTTGTCAGTTCTCTCTGCAGAAACTCGCATTGAACTAGGACAAGACCTATTGAACGCTGCCAATTACGATTTAACCTATGCCATCGAGAACAACATGATTGTTCAAGTGCGACCCGCTGATCCTCGTGATCTTCCTATGCACGAAGATGGTCGCGTTTTCCTCTTTGGCAACCAACACCAAACCGCTATTTATGGCAACACATCTCCTTCT
>CAZOYI010000077.1:0-2456 GCA_964583965.1 uncultured Caldisericota bacterium | reverse complement strand
TTTCTTCATAACTCGTTGATAGTTCATGTATACCCCTTGTGAGATCACGAATATCATCAGATAAATCAAAAAGAGTTTGAACTAGTAATTCAATGCTATAGTGAAATTCAGTGTAGTTACGTTCAAGACTTTTCATTCCATCGGTAAGCATATCAAGAGAGGAAGAAGATTCTTCAAAAAAAACTTTTGTGCCATTATGAACAGCGTTGTTTCCCTCTAGTAAAAGTTTTAAATCCTTTAACTGGTAGATTTGCTGAACTATTCTCTGTGCAATATCATAAAAGCCAGGTTTTTGTTTTAATTCTTCATAAATATTGGTCAAGTCTTTGATTTGCTCTTCTATTTGAGCAATGGCATCTGTATTGGTTTGTATTAAATCTTCAATGTCTAAACCGTGCTTACGAATCTGCTCGCGATAGTAGGAATATTTGATACACTCTGATACTTTTTTTGTACTATCTGATAGTTCTTTGATCCCATTTTGGATTTCTAATGATGCATTTAGTAGTAGTTCCAATTCATTTACTTGTAGAGTTACGCTTTGTAATTGATCATCAAGCCATTGTAAGGATGTTAAAATTTGAGAAGAACCATCATTAAGATCTAGGAAGTGATTCTGTAATAGATAAACATTACTCTGCATTTCGATAATTCCGTCTGCAAGGAGATCAAGCCCAATTTCAAAATCCTGTGTATTGGTATGAATTATATGTGACGCCTCAGAGACTTTCCTTGCTCCTAGTGTTAACTCGGTTGCTCCACCAGACAACAATGCAGATCCTTGCTCAAGATCACGAATTGAATATTGAAACCTTGAAACATCTGTGGAGATAGGAAATTGATCAATATCAATTGGAACATTTAGTTGCATTCCATGGATCACAATGGGTTTCATTGAAAAATTTGACACATCTATTGATATTGCACTCGTCCAACGACTAGCAGGCAAAATAGTATATACTAGTTGTTTTTCTTTTCCTGCACTCATGATAGTTGCTCCAGGAGCCTTAATATTTTCACATTTATCGGTGTTTAAAGTTACAACTAATTGCAATGCATATTCTTCATAAAAATAAGTGTTTGCGTATCTGCTAGGTTCTATGGTGATAGTAAGGTTGAGTTTTCCATCTCTTCCAACAAGATCACTTGGTAGGATCGTTTTTTCATTCATTTCATAGTCAAAAGAAATGGACCATGGTAATATATTGGTTTTTGTTTTTCCTTGGTAGTAAAAATCGTTGTTTTGTGTAGGTATTTCAACACTTTCGGATTGAACAGATAAAGGAGTTGTATTTGTAAGATTACGTACCCATTCGTAGTTACCAAAATCGATTAATGGTGGTATTCCTCCAAAATGGTTAACAACATAGACTGCTTCGCATGCACCAGAATGCTGTAGGATGCCATATACAATTTCTTCTTTGTGCATAGTTCCTTGCATTGATAAAGTAGATAAGGGGATGAATATAACAGTTACAGAAAGAAATATGAAAAGCATATGTTTTAATAAAATTTTTGCCTGTAATTTCATAGACGGGTTTCTCCTTTCTTTGAATAAATATACCACTGCGATTTTTGAATCCATCGATCAAAACAGTAAAACAATCCTGGTAATACAAAAAAGACGATTCCTAAGGAGAAAATGGCACCACGACCAATAAAAAATCCTATTTGTTGTAGGATCCTATGAGAAGTAAAAAAACCTAGAAAGAAACCAATCATAACAAGGGCTGTTCCAGAAGTCATTATGGAAAGAACAGATACAGAAATAGTCATTTCTATGGCTTTATGACAGGGATACAATTTTCGAAAATCCTTGTATCGACTTGTCAGGAGAATGGCATAATCGACAGTAGAACCGAGTTGTATGACGCTAACAATTAAATACGAGAGATAGAAAATTGGTGTATCTTGAAAATAAGGAAGAGATAAATTGAGCCAAATTGCAGCTTCGATGGATAGTACAATCAGAAATGATAACAAAAAGTTTCGGTATGTGAAAAGTAAAACAAGGAAAACTGCTAAAATTGCTATAAGGTTAACCCGTAAATGGTCTTGTATAATGGTATTCTTTAGATCAAAGGTACTTACTGTATCACCAGCTAGGTGGTATTCATCGGGATAATAATACTGAGCAATTTTACGAACTTCAATTACTGTTTGAAAGGGAATTCCGCCCTCGTAGTCTGTTTCAAATTGCAGAATAATACGTGTATAAAGATCGGAATTTAGTTTTTGAAGGATTGATTTTTCAACAAACGCAGAAGGTATTTCAGCACCAATGTTTTCAACATAGGAAATGGAGCTTTTATAGGTGGGAATACTTCTGATATCATTGATTAAACTCTTTTCTGAAACAACATCACCAATTGGTAGTAAAAGCATCATGGTATTAATCTGACCGAACGTTTCTTCAATTCTTAATCTATCTTTGTATACTTTCGTATTTTCACCGA
>CAZOYI010000076.1:0-1823 GCA_964583965.1 uncultured Caldisericota bacterium | reverse complement strand
AGTAAATCCTTCGACTCCATCGATGCTTTGATCGATGATCTACATTCAGGAACCTAACATATTATGTTTACGAACCAATTAAAATAGTCTCATAATGATCTGTTCTAAAATTACATCACTACCAAATAACAAGCTAAGATATGTTTTACAAGATCTTTTTTACCCAAAAGGAGACATTAACCTCAGTGGATTCTTTTCGTTTGTTTTCCAGGCATTATTCTTCTATCAACAGTAATGCCACTATCATTTGCTTATGCTGGATTTCCTTGGAGGAAATAGGAGTTTGTTCATCGACAAGTACAACCAGGGTTCCACCGGGGGAAATCTTCAGTAAGTTTCCTTCATGATTGTCGTAGTTGATACAGGTGCAGTGTTTAGGTAAAAGAGATTCTAGATTCCAATATTTGCAAACTGATCCATCTCGCACATTTACTTGACAGATATATCGATTGTTGAGAATCACTACGATTGTCCCATTGGGCTGGATTTTGCTGTATCCTGTTACATGATCCAGCTTCCAAAGAAGTCGAAATGTATTTGTATCAAATACTTTGAATGATTGTTTGTTGGTAAATACCATAGAGTTTTCTGATGCATCCAGAAGAAATAAACCTGGAAAGTCGTACGTGGTGGAAATGATACGACTGTCAGCTTTTGCTACATTTACGTTCGCCAGGACATACTTTTCCTTTTTTGCATTGGTTTGAAAATAGTATTGAAGCAAAGAACCCTTTGGATCTATAGCGTATGAAGTATTAGAAGGAGTTTCAATCTGTCCATGCATTTTGCCAGTAGAGGCATTGATAATATATAGAGTTTGGTCCCAAGAATAATCAGCCCATTTATCCTCTAGTAGAGAATAAAGATAGAATTCTTCACCATTTTGTTGAAAGACTTTCGAAAACCAAAATCGGATTTTCCCAAATTCAACAGGATTCTTCACTTCCCACACCAATTCCCCAGTGTCTTTCGACAATGCACGAGTCACCACATTTGAACCAATTCTTGTCGAAGAGTTGCCTGCATAAGAAGTATACAAGATGTACATATCGGTTTGAATAAAACCGCCCCAGGAAGGAACATCATGTGAGTCATTGCTGATTTTTGGAATAGTATGCTCCCACAGAATTTTCCGCTTTTCCTGTGTTTTTTCCACAGCCATGATTACATCTTCATTGTGAAGATATCCAATCATAGGAGAAATGAATTCAGAGGGTTCGCGAAGATTCTTGAAAGAAAAGGGAAGCTGAATGTCGTTTTTCTGTAAGAAAGGGAATCTTTCGTATCCGTCCATACTAATTCTTTCATATAAATAGTCTTCGAAAGGACTGGGTACATATAGATTCCCCGCATCGAAAAAGAATCCTTCATTGTGTAAGAAGGAGATACTTCTCCAATCTTGTGGAACATCAGAGCTTGATAATTTTTCTGTGGAAGGTAGCGTGATTGGTGTATACATGTCATCCACTACCCAACTATAATCGGTAGATGGTAAAGAAGAAGCTAGTAGAACGTTTCCTAATTAACATGGTATAGTATTCTCCTCTACCGTTTCCAGTTTATACTTCCATCGAAAGATAACAGGCTCTTTGTTGAGTTCTTCAATATAGGTTGTCATACGCTCAATGAATTCTTCTTTGGATTTCACGCGCATGTGTTGCAAGAAACAACGCTGCACTTTTCCAAAGAACATTTCAATCATATTGAGCCATGAACCATGGGTGGGTGTAAAGGTAAATTGGAAACGATCGGGATGTTCTTTTAAATACGCTCTGGTTTCTTTAGATGTATGGATGCTATGATTGTCTAAAATGATGTCAATC
>CAZOYI010000075.1:0-1502 GCA_964583965.1 uncultured Caldisericota bacterium | reverse complement strand
CTAGCTATTCTCTATATCATCCTTCGGAAAAACATATCTCCAAAAGTAGTGTGGATTACTTTAGGAATGATCGCTATCAGTCTGGCCTATATCAATCTTCTTCCAAATTATGTATTTCCCGGGAAGATAGATCCCATTTCTGATACTCTTATTTTAGCTTGTTTGCACGTACCCTTTCTGTATTGGATTGCAGGAGGCTTTGCCTGGACAAATGGAGAGTATAAAAATTTACAGAAACGGATTCAGTTCATTCAGTTGAATGGCGAAGTATTGATCACCACCGTTCTTATACTTTTAGCAGGTTTATTCCTAAGTGTGTTATCTATGACTCTTTTTGAAGTCATTAATGTCGATGTAGGAAGCATTATCTGGGAATGGGTTGCTGTCTTTGGTGCGATTGGATGCCCCATTGTGGCAGTTTTTTTAGTGCTAAAAAGAAATGTGAAGAACAACTTATTAGCTATATTAGTTCGTGGTTTTACTCCCTTGTTTACTATTGTAGTGATTGTTTTTTTAGCTCTGATTCTTTTGCGAATCCGAAATCCTTTTGAGGATCGTGAATACTTGATTACAATCAATGTTTTGTTGTTTGTCATAGTAGCTCTTTCCACATATGTGATTGTGTACCGAGATGCGATCGTAAAGAGTTTTGTAAATGTAGTGTTGTCCATTTTCCTTGGAGGAGGCTTTTTGATCGGCATTATTTCATTAGCAGCAGTTTTACTTCGTTTGTTTCAAGATGGTTTTACCCCCAATCGTGTAGCATTAATTGGTATGAATATCCTTTTAATCGTGAACATCGGTGGATTATTGTATCATGAACTCAAATGGCTATTTAAAAAAGCAAAACAGCCCAATTCAACTGTGTGGATTGCAACGTATCTTCCCATTTATCTTTTATGGTCTTTGTTCATGGTTTTTCTTTATCCCTGGATATTCGGACTTCGTTAAAGAAAGAGAGCCTATGTCAAAATCATATGATTATTAATAAGGTTATTGCATTGTTGTATAACTCCAATTAAGTCCCAAGCTGTACCTGATGAGTGGTGGAACAACGTAGGTCTATGTTGGGCTTTTTCTAGTGTTTCTTCATTTGAAAGTAGTTTGTTAAAACAAGGATTTGTAACCAATTCATTAGAAGCGTAGAAAACTCTGTTCTCTATTTGCAGGCAATTTTTGCTGAATAAGTTATTGTTTTCTTGTGAAGAAGCCTGTTTTTCTGTATAATGAGGCTATGAGTGAGTCAATTTTAAAACCATCTGATGCCAAATGGAGCGAGTATCGTTGTTATCTTGATCAAAGAGAACGTGAGAAGAAAGATCTTTTAAAGAAGAAATTTCAAGATTACCTTTTGATGACCAAGATGATTGCTTCGATGCTGTACAAGAAGTTTTCTGTACAGAAAGTATTTCTCATTGGATCTCTATTAGATTTTACAAAAGGAAAGCTATTGTGAACTCAAAATACCTAGTTTTAAAAGAACGGATTATTGAAGAATTATT
>CAZOYI010000074.1:0-2902 GCA_964583965.1 uncultured Caldisericota bacterium | reverse complement strand
TTGGGCTCGTTTACAAATGTAGTGATCCTCGAATACCCAACCGAAACCATGGAGAATAGTAGCATAAAACCTAACAACAAACTAATGATCTTTTTAGCGTTCATGTCCTTCCTCCTTCGTTGTAGGAGTAAACTTTACAACAAGTCGTCATTTTGAAACCTTAATGGTTTTCGTTTCAGGAATCCATTCTACTTCGGCTCCTAAGGTTTCTGTTACAAAACGTAGTGGAACAAAAGTTCGACCACTCTTTATTTCGGGAGCAACATCCATTTCAATTTTTTCAGAGGTTTCTCCACGTTTTACTAGAGCTTCTTTGCTTCCAATTTGTAGTTCAATATGGATGGTATCAAAGTCATATACAACGGTTTTGCCATCGGGTATCCATCCTACTGTAGCTCCAATTGCCTCTCCAATAAATCTCATAGGGAGCATGGTTCTATCATCTTTAATATAGGGAGGAGCATCCAATTTGTTTTCTTGTTCATTGACAAAGGCTAATGAATTCCCTATTTGTAATTCGATCATGACCTTTGCAATAACTGTGGAAGAAGATGAATACTCTTTTCCTGTTATGCGATCCTTAACAGAAAATACAATACCGTTTAGCCCAGCAAGGACCGGCAGCTTAACTTCGCCCTCAAAGATGCCATCTTCATCAATGGGAAGGGTTACAGGTTCTTCCATTACATCTATGATGATAATGTTTACAGTATCAGCAGTTGCTGGATTAATTTTTCCTTGGATTGGGATGGTTGCCATTAATCGTCTCTCTTCGTCTACTCTTTCTAAAATGGGATAAACAGAAGATAAGCTTTCAGGGGATTGAATATTGAATTTGATATCGGAGGGTTGCACGTATTTGACTCGGATTCGAGGTGTAACACTTCGATTTCCAGCTTCATCAGTGGCTATGATGTCAATCAAATTGTCTCCAGGATTTAAAGAAACAATAGAAGTAAAGCGTTTTTCAGTAAGAGTAGCTGGTCTGTCGTTTATTGTAACGGTAAATGAATTGTTCTCGTATACCTCACCAGCAACCTTCACTTTGGGTTCATTCAAAACAGCCCCATCTTTGGGTTCAGTCACATGAACTTCAGGAGCTTTTGTGTCCACTTTAAATTGCATGTCCTGCTTAGATTCATCAGAAAATCCTTCTGCGACAGAATACCAATTGAGCGTATGAATACCCTCTGGTGCAGTAATAGCCGATCCTGTATAGCGCTGGAATGACTCTTCATCCCAGGAATAGAAAATTTTGGCATTTGCTACATCATTGTTAAACAAAATATTCGGAGCAATTTTATACCACCCAGAAAGTCCATTTGGTGAAGATGGGTTCACTGTAATTTCAGTCGTGAGAATCATGCCCACTGTATAGGGAGTTGAAACAACGGGCATAGGCTCAGCTTGTGTTGATACAGATACAGTGTATTCTCCAGATGTTGCAGGGTTGCGCATATTACTTATAGTCACTGTTACATTGCTTTCGCCATCAATAGCAATGGGGGATTTAATAATAACAGAAACCCCTTCAGATACTTCTGGCGTAACAGAACAAACAACTCCATTCACTGTAACATGGTGCGCTTGAATAGTGCCTAGGTTGTAGCGACTATCAAATGTAATGGTGATTGTTTCACCCACTTCAATGCGTCCATATCCCCCTGTTCTAAATTGAACAGTATATGTGACATCTTGTTCGTCAACTAATGACGAAGAAAGGGAAACACTAATGTCGCCCAGAAGAGAGGTTCCAATTTGGTACGCTTCCGATTCTGTTTGTTTTGTTTCTTTGGATGTAAAGACTTTCAGCTTGTACATGCCATCTCTGGTGGGATTCTTTATTTTAGCAGCTGTTTTTATTTCAATGATTACCTCTGTATCGTTTTCGATTCGAACAGGGAGAGCCATAATGATTTTCCGCTGTGCAAGATCAACCTGAGGTCTCGTCATTAAAGGGGTGCTATTAATGAGAATGGAATTGGCAGGAATAGAAGAAGGCAATTCTGTGTCGGATGGGAATATAACAGTTATAGAATCTTGGTTCACACTTAAAGCACCTGCGCCACCCACTTTCATTCCAATTGTGTATTCAGCAATAGCAGCAGGTTGTATGGGAGAAACTTCAACGGTGATATCCCGAAGTTCTGAAACGACAATAGTATACGGATCCGTTGAAGTTTGTATTGTATCAGAGGATGTAGTAATAGAGATTTTGTAATCGTCTTTTGGTGTTGCTGGATTCACTATGTTAGCTTCTTTGCTAAACTTCACTATCACAAGTGTGTTGGAAGAAATATCTTTGGGTACTGTGATAGTAACCTTGCTTCGAACAGATTCAACATTTGGTGGCAAGGTAACAGCTTCCCCATTAACAGTAATATGGCTACTCTTTATAGAATCTGGAAGGATGGTTTGACCGGGGAAAATAAACTCAATAGACCCTTTTCCGCTGAGGAGGGATCCAGTCCCAGATGTTCGGAAGGAAATAATATATTCAGCAGGCATCGATGTTTGATTTGGGTCTACCTCTACCTTAGCATCAGATATTCTAGTATTGCTAACGTTGACAGATGGACTAGAAGGAATCTCTACAAAGCTACCTCCCATGCCTTTGCTTTTCACTACAAAGGTATATACGTTAGGCTGAGCAGGAATTCGTACATCTTCGTAGATAATTGTTAGTTTATCATTAACACCCATTTCCATAATGGGTACGGTAATGATATTTCCTAGCACTTCTGGTGAATTGGCAAAGTCAAGAGAATCTTCTTTTAAACGAACGTATCCTTCAGCAGTAGACGAAAGAGATGGTCTGGAAAAACCTTGGGGAACAATAATTTGTATTGCCCCGCTATTCATTGCAGCATCAGCGGTATAGGAGATTTCAAATCGCTGCCCT
>CAZOYI010000073.1:0-3072 GCA_964583965.1 uncultured Caldisericota bacterium | reverse complement strand
ATATTCTTTATATATAGCACACAAAATACCATCAGGAGAAAGTATCAACTGATTTCTTACTCGACCATGACTCTGAGAATAATACTGTTCAAGCTCTTCAGGGTCCTCCAAGCTCAATTTAAAATCAGATGATCTTTGTCGATAGAAAGAAATTTCAGGTTTGGTTATTGCTTGAATATCCCATTCTAAGTTTCTTGCACAAGTAAGTGAAACAGCAGCTCTTCAACTTATATTCGAGTTTAATGAAAAAGCAAGTTCTCTGGATACATTTCTAGAACGGAATCCTTTGCTTTCTGATCCCTTGATAACTTCAGGAGAATACCGCAAGCTTTTATTAGCAAAGCGATATCTTCTGATATATCAGATAAAAAACCTTGTAGTATACATTGATGCTGTCGTTGATTGCAGACAGGATTATGCTTGGATTTGCTATCCATAAAATCTCTGATAAGATGTTTTTCCCAAACATCATTGCACTTGTTTTTACATTGTGCTATTATACATATAAGTTCTATGTATTGTATAGGAGTTCGACATGAGTGGTATATCAAAAGAGTTAGTGGCTGCTTCCTCCAAAATGGTAGTTCTTTCCATTTTGAGAAAAGGAGAAAGTTATGGGTACGACATACTCCAACAGGTGAAACTTCTTAGCGACGGACAATGGAGTTGGTCGGATGGACTTATATACCCGGTTCTCCACAAGCTAGAAAATGATAAGTATATCTCTTCTCGATGGGAGCAATTAAGCGGCAAAAGAAAACGGAAATACTATACCATTACGGAAAAAGGATTACGCTTTCTCGATAAGTCTATGAAAGAATGGAAATTCGTAGACAAAACGCTTCAAAAAGCATGGGAGAATCAGTTATGCAAAGCACAGAAGATCGGGTAAACCTGTGGGAACAGTGGATGAATAGCAGAAGACTCTTTTGGAACTATCCTCTATCTTGAACTTTTCGGTTTATCCACTATACTTAATGTACATATTTATGTACATTGGAGGTAAAGCTTGCCTGTTACTAATTCTACTAAAGCAAGAACTCATTTTTTTAAGTTGATTGAAGAAGTTAATATGACACATAATCCGGTTTTCATTACCGGAAAAAAAGGAAATGCCGTACTCATTAGCGAAGAGGATTTTAACGCAATGCAAGAGACACTCTTTCTGTGTAGTACTCCTTCAATGCAAGACAAGCTTCTTGCAGGAATGAACACTCCATTAGAAGAATGCGAAGAATGGATTGATGAAGAAGAGTGATTGGCGAATAGTGCTTACTAAGCAAGCGATCAAAGACAAAAGCATTGCTGATGAAGCTGGTTTTCGGAAAAGACTTATTATGCTATTGTCAATATTGAAAGAAGATCCGTTTTCTCAATACCCTCCCTATGAAAAATTAATGGGTAAACTTAATGGAGCATATTCCAGAAGAATTAATCAAAAACATAGACTTGTTTACATGGTTTACGAAAAAGAACACACCGTAAAAGTAATCAGCTTGTGGAATCATTACTGATCACTTATGGAATAAAACTCAAGAAAGGCTCCATTTTGTCCCTGAGTGATTAGATTGTTCTTGTAAGTGCCTTCTATAAGAGAAATACCTGAATAGGTTACGATAGGAGAACGCTTGGTAATTTCACCTGTTTCAGGATTAACTCCTAACACAATTTGTGAATGAGGTAATTGGTGTTTTCCAAACCAGGTATATTGAGATAAAACGAGATACACTTTGTTAAATGCAGGGTACACTTGATCGAGCCAATAATCTTCAATTTCAATTCTCCATTTTTCATTTTGTGTTTTAGGATCAATTGCAACACATAGGGCACCTCCCCAGGAAGAGAAATAAATCAATTGGCCATCAGTAGTAAGGTGCAAATCAGAACTTAGTCCGTCGTTTTCTATGGAACAAGACCATGCAGGTTCATTGGTTGCTATATCGTATGTTTCCAGTATTAGTTTGTGGTGAACGTTGTCCTCTATTAGGTGTATTGCTTTACACAGCAATGTTCCCACCTGCACTGTTTCAGTACAACCTTGTAGAACGCAGTTTTCAGAAACTAAAGAGTCTACCCAATTCAGCCAATCCCCCAAAAAGGCTTCTTCTCTATTACTGAGAGAAAAACTATATAAACCCTTTTCATGTAGGTAGTAGAACTTACCTTTATCGTATAGAAAAGAGGAAAAATGTATGATTTCATCCCATATTGTTTTTCCATTGGATGGGTTAACTGCATAGAGTGTATTTTCCCATTTACCTTGTTCAAGTTTAGATCCAACGTAATACAAGGTTCCATTTATGAGCATCATGCACTTTTTATCAATAGAGGTATTTACCTGTCGTTTCCAGATTTCCTTTCCCGTTTTTTTATCAAGGCAAATTAAATAATAGTCATCCCCTGCATACGATTCAGGACCATCTGTTGTTCCAATGAATACATGATTTTCATTAAAACAGATACTCCCAATTCGAGTTCTTGGAATTCTATATGACCAGGCTTCTGTGCATGGATCATTCTCGTACCAGGACATACGCTCTTCATTGGGCTGAACATTCAAAGCGATTAGATCGACATAGAAATTATCTCCTCTTATCCAGTTTTCCCTTAATTCTTGTAAGTTAATGAACTCACTGCTTTGTATATAGATTTGATCATGATCATTAATGGTTGTTTGACCCAGATATGTATTGATTTTCCCATACATAGTTCTGTGACTGTATGAAATTGATTCACACTGAAGATTGTCAATTTCTTCTTTTGTAAAATGACCAGATATCTTCACTGACTCTTGAGTATTCTCTTCTGTAGATTGAGAAATAGAATCATTAACATGGGTTGTTGAAATTTCACCACTACCACACGATAATATAGACATAAATAGCAAACCAATTGTAATGACTACAGCAACTGTTTTCATCATGTTTACCTTCCAATCTTTCATCATTTCCTTTTGGCTCATTTGGTGATTTGTTCGTTGGTTTTTTTGAGGCGGAATAGGAGGGCTGTACCTAATAGAAGGACGATGGCGATGATGATGACGTTGAAAATTTGTTGTTGGCTTTTTGTACG
>CAZOYI010000072.1:0-3220 GCA_964583965.1 uncultured Caldisericota bacterium | reverse complement strand
GCTTCAAGACAAATGGATTCGCTGCTTGATTCTGCTTCCCGATAGAACCACTCTTTATGTTGGTACTTTTGGACAGGGCTTGTTCAAACTAGATATGAGGCCCGGTTATGCAAAAGATAGTTTCGTAAGAGTCTTATCCAGTCCTGATACGGTAGAAGACATTATATATTTACATGATTCCAAGGAACTTTGGGTAGCAGCTGGCGCGGATGGTATTATGGTTCTTGATGAACATAGCCAATGGCGTCAATCATTCAAAGGTTCTGGCAATTTACTTAAAGGGCCTCTTTGGAATACTCTTGCTATTTCAGAATCCACTATTTTGGCTGGTTGTCACATGCCACCTTTTGATCCACATAGGAATAATTATGCGGCAGTTATACAAAGTACAGATCATGGCATACACTGGAGCAATGCAATTCATGAAGTACACCATGAGCTTTATGGACACCCGGGTAAAACATGGTGGAAACAAGATGATAGAGCAATGATCAGGGGAAACCGTTTTCAAGGTGGAACCGTTTTAGGCGGATCTCAAGGGCGGGTCCCAAACATTGCTATAGACCCTTACAATTCAGAAAGAGTAATGATGGCTTCTTGCGGTGGAATTTATGTCAGCGAAAACGGTGGTAATCATTGGCAGTTTGCTTCCAAAGGGATGCAGCTCGTAGTACCCGTTGCTATTGGTGTTGCACCTTGGAGAGAAGTGTTTCTGGGAATGAAAGACTGGGGTTATGTAATTGCTCAGCAGGAAGCTGAAGAAATACGTGTCTGGAATCGTCATGACAATGCTATGATGATGGCGAGTGATTTTGCTTTTAACAAGGAAAAGGAATCTTTTTATGTCTTACTAAGCCCCAATACTACAGGTGGGGGCTTACTCTTAGAAGGGAAAAAGAACACTCATGAGCTACGCATTTTTGCAGATCTAGAAGCTCTTACAAGGAATCGAGAAGGCAGAGCGTTTCGGATGCTATATGATACGTCGGGAGAGGAAAGCATCTTCATAGTTGCCATCGTTCCTTCTCACCCCTACAATAAGAATGGAATCTGCAGTATATATAGAAGTGTAGATGGTATACACTGGACAGAATTGCAAAAAATCGAGTGCGGTGCGGGAGAGTTCAACCTTTCCATGAATTGGGCTGGAGGACAAGAAGCACTGTACGTTTATCATTCCACAAAAGGGCTTTATCGCGGCGAAAATGGAGGAAAGGGACGCTGGATTCACACGGATAAAATACCCCCCGTAAGCACCCCTTATTCAGGTTACATGACAGCTTCTCCATCCGATACCAACCAATTGTACATCTCCACCGATACTGGTTTGTATCAAATTCACCAAGCCCATACGTCAAATCCATACTTTGCAACAATAGATTTAGGGCAAGACACTGTTACGGGGCCAATCGCTTTTGACTCCTCTGGAACACTTTTTGTAACTGTTCCAGCCCAAGTGAACAAACCAGCAAAACTGCTTCGAGTAGATTCTGATATGAATGTAGTGGATATAGCAGATGATTTTTACCGCAGCTCTTCCCTTTTTCCTAAAGCAGTAAGTGTGCAAGAGGATGGTAGAATTATTGTCGCGAACCAGGTGAATGGCTTTACAATTTCCAACTATCAGGATTGAGAATACCTTGGATGCCTACATTCTCTGATGCATAGAAAACAAGTCGTTTGGCGATACCTTTTACAGAAAACTGATACATCCTTCTACTTCTACGGTACTGATTGGATATTGTTGTAACCTTTCTCAAGTAGACTGTTAACAAAGCTTTTGTAGTGGGATTTTTTTTGAATCCACTCAAGTATTAAAATCTAGTTGCAAATTGCTGTTAATCTTTCTATTATTAATAAGGATTAACTCTATGAGTTAACATGGAGTTATGCTAATTGGGGATTATTACTATTTCAGATTGCAGGAGGTTTATTTTGGATAAACGTAAATACATGATTGATGAGATTGAACCAACTATTATTGATGACTCGTTTTCCGAGGATTTTGAAGCAACTACTATTGATTCTCATGCAATGGAAGATGACTATGAAAAAACTACGATTGTAAAAAAAGCGATCCCAAGTTTTGCTTGGTTGGTTTGTGTTGAGCGAAGAATGATGGGAGATCGATACGATGTAAATCAAGAAATTACAAGTATTGGAAGGGATCCCGCTAATACAATTTTTTTACCCGATGAATCCATATCAAAACAGCATGCTAAGATTAAGTATTTCGCTGATAGTGATTTGTACAAAATATTTGATCTTGTATCCACTAACGGGACGATGGTAAACAGTGAAGAAGCAGAGGGGCCTATCTCACTACAGGATAATGACTTGGTTCAAATTGGAGAGGTGCGTTTCGTATTTAAAAAGGTTGACTTAAAATCAGTAAATAAATAGTAAGAAAGGAACTCAAATGAACTCAATCGGATTGGACTCTATGTTCTCTAGTGCAAGCATCTTATTTGCATCCTATTATTTGATTGTTATTGTTTTTTTGCTTTTTTTTGTTTTGCACTATTTTATCATTTCTTATGCTCTCCAGAAAATTGGTGACTACCTTGATCATCCATACCCTTGGACATCATGGTTTTACAAGCTACTCATGGTTTTGCAAATATCAAAACGACCCTGGTGGTGGCTTTTCTTATTCATCCTTCTTCCTGGACTTCTTGGGTGGATTCCATTTGTAAATATTTTTGTATGGATTTTTTTACTCATTCTATGGTGTATTCTTTTGTCAGATATGCTTAAAGAGGTTAATGCTCCTCCTTGGTGGTCTATATTGCTTCTCCTTCCCATTTTGAACCTCATAGTTTATCTTGTTATTTGTAACAAGCTTTCCACAGAAGATAAATTTTTAGCCAAATCTACACCCAGTTCTTCCACAGAAAACAATCAAAGTTTACCAGACGATGAATCAGACAAATTTTTAAACAATATACCCTCAAAAAAAGGTTCTAATGCAACTCTTACAATCATACAAGGGGACAACATGGGAAAAGGGTATCGATTGGATTCAAGTACAATATATATCATTGGTCGAGCTGGCAATATTGTTCTACCAATTAATGATAAGACAGCTAGTAGAGAGCATTCACGGATTCGTTATGAAAACGATGCTTTCGTTTTATATGATTTGGGGTCTACAAACAAAACTAGAGTTAATAACTACATTGTATCTAGAAAAGTATTATTGGATGGCGTCGAGATTTGT
>CAZOYI010000071.1:0-2147 GCA_964583965.1 uncultured Caldisericota bacterium | reverse complement strand
CTTCTGAAAGAAATACAATATATCATTTTGAATGTGCAGACAAGAACTTACTGGATCATTAGTCTGATATCGCCAGATTGTTTCTCCTGTTTCTTTGTTCATGGCAACGATGCAACCTGAAGTTCCTTTGGGCCAACCTACCATTGTGATGTAAACCACCCAATCTTTGTATAGAACAGGAGCACGGTAACCACCAATAGGCCATTCAATGGAAAAATCGTGTTCCCATGCAACGGTACCATTTGATAACTCCACCGCTACAATACTATCGCTGCTTTTGTAATATGCTCTGTATGCATCCATCGCTACCTGTGAATCAATAGGAGGAATTGAATTAGGAACTTCAAAAGATTCACCCGTGCAATAGTTTAAAATTGATAGAGAAGAAGTTTCCATATCATTGTTTTTTTCTGCTGGAACCGTTGAGAAGCAAGTATATTCTCCAAATGATGGTGCATCAAAAAGAGTCTTGAGTATAGCAGGGGCATATTCTTTGGCCCAGGTTTGATAATTGTTCTGACTTTGCAATCTAGTTTTCTGAGAGAAAGAGTTGTTAGAGCTGATACAACCTGTATTCATAACGCAGCCTAACAATAGCATGATTACAATAATGAAACGTAGCCATATTCTTGTGCTATGTATCTTCACATACTGGGTCTTTGAAAAAACTTCTTCCATACAAAATTCCTTTTCAACTCCTTGTGATGTTTTCACACATTCATTGTACCATTCCATATTTGTAATACCAAGTTGTTTCCATCCCTTGCCACCCACCTGTTTGTGTAAACTCAAAACATCTACTCCTTTTCATGATAGTCTTACTACAGCAAATTAAAATTTAAGGTGGCCCAATTAAATTTGAAAACATAGCGTTCTGCATCTGTAGTAGATTGATCATTAGAAATCGCTCAACAAATGTTACAGACTTGCCATCATTATACTTCATCTGGAATTTTCCATGGCTTTTTGTCTCGCAAGGGTTCCATATAGACACATTCTCCTCCTGATAAGGGCACCATATACATCTGATAATAAGCTGTCCGATATCCCGTAGGACCAGAAAACAAGAAACGCAAAAAAAGATATCCACCAGCAATATCAATATTTACATAATTCACATCGATTGCTTCAGGATAATCACAGATTTTCATTGAAACATTATCGTCAACAAGCCTTGCATGTATTGATTTGGTTTTACTGTTCACAATATAAAAATCCCATGGTTGTGTCTTCTCGAACTCCACCTTCATATTGAGTACCATCAGGTCGTATTCTTCCGTATTTTTCTCTATTGGTATTGTCTTCTGTTTCGAATCTTTCAGATGTGATGTAAATCCAGTTTTTCATAGCATCAAAATGGAAATAAGAAACATGGGTAAATATAAGTTGAGCATTCGTTCCATCTCTATGCATTCTCCACAGTTCATTCTCTCCAGTTTTCTTTGTATCGGTATTGTAATATACCCAGTCTTGATAGAGATCAAAATCACGAACTAAAGCATTTTTCACTAATTCTTCTTTATTACTTCCATCCAGTTTCATTCGGTACAAAGAAAAATGGGGACCAGTATCCTTACCGAAATGTGGAGGTGCTTGGTAATAAATCCATCCATCATCAATGTCAAAATACTCCATAGTAAACTGTGAGTTTAATTTGGTGCAATTGGATCCATCATGATCCATTCGAAAGATATTGAATTCATCAGCTATATCTCGATTCAACAAAAAGATTCCCTCTGGGATCACCATCATGAAATTCCCAAAAAGGTCGTTTAAAAATTCTTTTTGTGTTCCATCTGGTCTCATTCGCAATGTACAACCCTGTTGCAGGTAAATCCATCCATCATAATATACAGCATAACCATGGCTATATGGACGCATAGGGATATCTTGTAGAATTTGCTGTGAAAGGTACTCTTTAGTCTTTTGTATCTCTTTTGCATTGTCTGAGACTATGGGAGTAGAAGGTTTGGTTTCAAACAACGATTGCATTTCACAACTAGTGGCAAATAGAAAGCATAAACACAAAGATACTATAATTTGGATATTTTTCATGCGAATTTCCATTTTTTGGAATCTCTCTTTTTCAATCCTTGTCCCATAGCAGAGTCACCTTTTCTTCAGCAGGATCCCACATGACTTCATAG
>CAZOYI010000070.1:0-3848 GCA_964583965.1 uncultured Caldisericota bacterium | reverse complement strand
CTTTCGGAGCATCGATGGAGGGTTGAATACTTTGTAGAGACTGAAACCATTTTTCTCCTGCGATCGACTCATATGCCTGTGGAGTTTTATCATCCTCTTTAGGGGGGATTTGTGGAAGAATTTCTTTCTGAGAACGTATCCAACTGTTGGTGATAGATTGAAGAGCAGCTTGTAATGTGCCAAATGACGACTGGTTTTGGATGTCATGTAATGAAGCTCCAATACACCAGGTTGAATCAGGCATATGCTGCACAAAGTTTTCAAGGAGAGGAAAATCTTTTTGTGTGTACATAAGCTTCCAAACAGACTGGATGTCATCGGAAGAATGCACAATGGTTGGGTAGAAGGCATTATGAGATATAGTTTTGAGCACCCATAGATACATGTTTGTCCAAAACTGAAGGTCTCCACCAGCTTGAATATCTTCTCCTAAATTACTAGATGTAGTCACTTGGCGAAACAATTCCCGGTATTCATCAAAATGGAATGCATAGCAGCTGATAGGAAAGGATTGAAATGAATCGAGGGGCACTTCTTCTTGAGCAGAAAAGGAGTATATTGGTTGACCTTCTGGATCACATGGAAACAGACCTACCATGGAGCAGAGCTGGTTTTGGTGAATGGGTTTGCCAAGAATTCCTTCAAGCCAGAGAAGCAAATCTTCATCGCTGAAAAATGAGGATTGCTGAGGAGTTATTTCTTCAGCCCACCCATAAAAATGATCTTTAAACCAACTTACATGCAACACAATCATGTATGCATTATACAATAGATCGTGAAATCTGAGAATACAACTCAGGATTTCACGATCTACTATTACTAATTTTGTTTAAGTGGTAGGAGAGGCAGATATTTTACTACAACGGTTTTACGGGGATGACAATATCGACGTCCATCTTGCCATCAGGACTGTCCTTGGGACTTCCATAATATTGTTCATAACAAGGCTTGTCATCAGGGGCATATCCACTGGAGGGGAGCCACTGACCGCACATCCAATCCCATGCTTCTTGATACCCGGTACTTCCTAAACGAAACCGAGAAAATGCGTATGTGCCAGCAGGTATGGTCATTTTGCCAATTTCTCCATCGACTTGAGTATCGGATGGAACCGTGATACAAACGCTGATACGAAGCTTGCTTTCTTCTGTTATTTCGGGATTATCATGGTACACAATGATAAACTCCGTTTCAGGAAAGCGAAGCAGATTTCTTGGTCCTGCCCATGTACAAAGCTGATTGGAGAGAGATTCAAACAAATCCGGGTTGTCCTTGTAAGGGCCGATATAACGCACATAAGCAACTGTCTTTTCGGGACATTCTTTTACTACTACATCATGATCTTTCATGTCTATACTCCTTTGAGATTGAATGGTTGTAGCATACATTCTATTGCTGTGATGTGCATTTCCATTCTTGCTATGTACTTGATCGAAATTGCGATGTAGTGTTTCACAATTGCTTTTTTTCAATTGGTCTTCTTTCCACTGCGAGGGTGAAACACCGAAGACATCGGAAAAACTACGTGTAAAACCAGAAGGTGTAGAAAAGCCTGAAAGGAAGGCAATTTCTGTAATTGATAGATTTGCTTGACCCAGCAGCAGGGTACAGGCTTTTTCTAATCGCAATCGACGAATGTATTGATAGAGGGTTTCACCGATGAAAACATAGAACAATCTGTGAAAATGATATTTTGAAAAGGATGCAACCTGTGCCAATTGATCGAGAGAAATATCTTCTTCTAAATGCTGATCAATATAGTCTAAAACCAGGTTAATACGATGCACATATTCTCTTCTTGATGCTTCTGATAATTTTTTCATATTCACTCTACCTTATTTTCAAAAATGGTTTTTTCTATACAGCTCCCACTTGCGAACCCATTGTAAATGACGAGTAAAATAATCGGTGTAAAACCAGTGATTCCCTTGTAGCGGTAGTTTGTACAAAGGAATAGTACCGTTTAACTCAAAGTGATGAAGTGCAATGCAGTCTAACAATACCTTTTCATCTGATATATTCAGATTCAATATTGCGGTATACCCTTTGGCAAATTGACCAAAATATTCCATAGTGCGTTTCATATCACACAAGGACACAACATTAAAATCCGTTGCATCTGATATTGTAGATGCATCCATTACTGGGTAAGAGATTGAAGACACATCAAAATCCAGAAAGTAGATTTCATTTTTCGATGTTTTGATTAAATTTCCTGTATGCAAATCTCCATGAGTGAATCCCTGGAAACTGGAAGAAACTCGATCCCATAGAATAGAACCAATTTCATGAAATTCTTGATAATAGTTTTCAGGGCAATGATTGTTGCGTAAATTCTGAAGGAATTGTCCTACAAAATGAGCCTTTCCCAAAGCTCGAAGTGAATGGGGATAGGATTTCATTTGTTGATGCATCAAAGCAGTCAACTTGCCAATGGTTTCTAGATCTTTTTCTTTTGTTGGATTTTCACCCTGCACATACTCTGAAAGAATACCAATGCGTTCACCTTCAGGCATAGTTATCGAACAATACGGAAGTCCTTCCAGAGTGTTTCGAATGGTAGGTACAGGAAAGCCGTTTGTATCTAAGAACTTATTCACCATAGAAGCTTGTATGGCTATTTGTTCATCAAAGCATCGATATAATTTAAAGATGTATTGCTTCTGTAAGGTAGAAACGCGATATACTGAACCAATCATATCCCTGAACAGAGATATAGTGGAAACCTTTATTTCGTAGCATTGTTCTATAAATTCTTCAATACCATCTAAAGATGGAATGGAATAATATATCTTCATGTTCCTATGATACCATGAAACTTTATTTCTTCGTGCAGGAATTTTTCGAGATATACCAGAGAGGGTGTTCAGTTAATGTGTTTCGAAAAAAGATTGAATAAATGTATTGATTATGGTACTATAAATGGTACTTAAAATGAAACTATAAATAGATGAAGGTGCCATAGAATGAACTTTGAAGAACTTAAGAGAATGGTTGAGAATGGTGAAGATAGCCAACATCAATTCAAAAGGACTATAGATAATGAAAGATCCCTATCTTCTGAGATTGTTGCGATGTCAAATTCAGAAGGAGGTTGGATACTACTAGGTGTTTCTGACGAAGGAGAATGTACTGGAATTGAATCGAGTGATTTGAAGCGTATCAACAATGTGATCAGCAATACTTCGAGTCAACATATCAAAGGTCCTGTAACTATTAAATCAGAAAACATATCTATCGGTCAGGGTAAAGTTGTTGTGTGCTTGCGTGTACTAGAAGGAATCGATAAGCCATATTTTGACAATGAAGGAATCATCTGGCTTAAAGTTGGTGCAGATAATCGGAGAATCAACTCCAAAGAAGAATTAAGAAGATTCTTCCAGATGTCCGATCAGATCCATGCAGATGAAACCCCCACGAAAGCGACCATAGACGCTATTCATGTTCAATATTTATCTCGATTTCTGGAAGGTTTTTTTGGACAATTACTTCCTAATGAAAAGGAAAAGAAGCAATTGCTACTTGAAAACCTTGGGCTTTTAAAAAATAACTATTTGAATTTAGCAGGACTACTTTTGTTCGGTGATAAACCACAATTGTACAAACCGAGTTTCATAGTTAAGTCTATTTTTTTTCCTGGAACTACTAACGACATGGATCACTATCTAGATAAAGAAGATCATGAGGGGTATTTGTATGAAGTGTTCCAAGGTTCCATTGGTTTCATTATGCGATGTTTACCAAAGATGCAAACAGGAAGAAGTGTAAACTCTCTTTCTGCGCCTGAAATATCACGCATTGTATTTGAAGAACTTCTTGTTAATGCTTTAGTTCATAGGGACTATTTT
>CAZOYI010000069.1:0-3530 GCA_964583965.1 uncultured Caldisericota bacterium | reverse complement strand
GTGACCCTAAGGAAAGTGCAACAGAAAATACACAGCCTGATATCAGGTAAAGTTGAAATGGCGAGGTAAGAGCTCACCAGCAATCGGGTGACCGATTGGCTTTGTAAACCCCACCTGGAGCAAGACTAATAACAAACGCTTGTAGGCTGCTCGCTGAGTTTGTAGGTGTGTCGCTTAGATAGATGATTGCCATCCACTATTGGATACAGAACCTGGCTTAATGACTGCTCAAGGTGAAATGATGTGAGAATATGATTATACACCATATGCCAGTTTTTAGAGATTCGATTGTTCAATTATTGCAATTGAAGCATGATACCATTTTTTTTGATTGTACATGCGGTGAGGGTGGTCATGCAAGTATTATTTTACCCTGTATCCCAAATGGACATTATTATGGTTTCGATCGAGACGCTGATGCTCTAGCTGTTGCTGATCATCGTTTGTCAAAGATAGCCCCAAATTTTACATTGATGCAAAACAATTATGCAGAAATACCAAATCTGATTCAAGCTAAAAAAATACCCCATCCAACTGTTTTGTTTGCTGATTTGGGTCTTTCTATGTTTCAGTTAAAAAGTACCCAAAGAGGGTTTAGTTTTTTGTCGGAAGACCCTTTATTTATGAGGTTTGATTCAGATCAATCACAATGCAATGCTTTTGATATTGTGAACCACTATCCCGAAAAAAAATTAGCCGATATGATCTATGAATATGGTGAAGAACGGGCTTCTAGGAAAATTACCAGTTACATTGTTAGAGCACGTCAGAAAAAATCAATAGATACCTGCTCTGAACTAGCTTCGATTGTAGCTAAAGCAAAAGGATACCATCATCATGGTCGTTCTACTCATCCAGCAACAAAAACATTTCAAGCGCTACGGATTGAGACCAATCAAGAAATGGTTCATTTGGAGAACCTTTTGAACAGCTTGAACACTATTATGTCACCCCAAGGACTTGTCGCGTTTATTTCATATCATTCGATAGAAGATCGAAAGATAAAGTTCTTTTTCCGCGATTCATCTTGTTTTGAGAGATGGAATAAAAAAGTGATCAAGCCATCAGATGATGAGATTACAAATAATCCTGCAGCTAGAAGTGCAAAATTACGTATAGGTATTCGGAATGAACACAGCACTACGTAGTTTGATGATCATGATTATTTGTTTAATGTTTGTTGGAATTACACAAACACTTATCTGGATGGTTGATAAGAAAATTGAATTAGTCACCCACCAAAATCAAGAGTTACGAATACAAATGAGTGATCTACAAAAAGAATATGAAAATGTTGTCAATGCTAACTATGTAATTGAAGAAGCCATGAACCGTGAAACTTTACAAATGATCAAGCTTCCAAAAAATCAGCAAGTGGAGGTGATTAGCATTGACTTTTCGGAGTAAAAGAAAAAAATATCGTATTGCGAGCATACAGTTTTTTGGATTTATTATGTTCCTCCTCCTCATTTTTGTTTGTGGATGTCTCTTTTGGAGAGGTTTTTTTGACCAGCGAGTAGCTGCACTGAAGACATATCGCTCTAGTACCCCAGATACAATACTGGCTATGAGGGGAAAAATTCTTGATCGAAACGGAAAAATACTTGCTCAAAGCAAGGAAGCGTATACCCTTCAATGTAACGTCCATCAAATGGAGAATCCCGAGTTATTTATGAACCAGATTGCACCTATTTTGAACATGGATGAACAAGAATTAATGAAACAATATAACGAAGTGACAAAAGATACTAATATCGTATGCGTTGATATAGCTAGAAAATTATCTGAAAGCCAGAAAGAACGGATACAAAAATTAGTGAAAGATACACCAATCTGCGATTACGAATTTGATAATGACCAAATGCGAGAATACCCGAAGCGATACACTGCTGCTCCTCTTATTGGCTTTGTAGGTTTGGACAATGCTGGACTGAGTGGGATTGAGTATGCATACAATGAGTTATTATCAGGAATTCCAGGTAACAAAGTATACAATAGAACGTTTAGTGGTAATAAAGTACCTGGTTCAGAAGAGATTCTACGTGTTCCTGATCATGGGAAAAATATAGTTTTGACGATTGATGAGAAAGTTCAATCTAAAGTCGAATCTGTACTGCAGCTTCATGTCGAAAAGTCAAACGCAAAAGGCGGTGTAGCAATCGTTATGAATCCACAAAATGGAGAAATGATTGCAATAGCGTCCTATCCTTCTTTTGATTTAAATGAAGGACAGAAGTATATTCAAGATGTTCAATACTCCAATCGAGCACTAGCGATGAATTATGAACCTGGATCTGTTTTCAAATCTATTACTGCTTCTGCAGCTCTAGATTTGGGATTCATAAAACCAGAAGATTCTTATACTTGCGAGGGACAGATTTGGATTGAGAACAAGCCTATTCAGTGTATTATTCCTCATGGGACCCAACAATTAGTCAAATATGTGCGGAATTCCTGCAATTGTGTTTTTGCTCAGATCGGAAAAAAAATGGGTACACATTTGCTTGATTTTGTCGAAAGGTTTTATTTTGGCTCTTCTTTGCCAATTGAGCTAACAGAACAAGGTACGGGCATTTTACCTAGCAGAGAGGATTATTCGGATCTGGAAGCAGCAAATATTTCTTTTGGTACTTCCATATCGGTTACTCCAATACAAATGATAAGTGCATATGCAGCAGTTATCAACGGAGGAAACTACTACAAACCATTATTAGTGAAGGAAATCCAAGATTATACCGGTAAACCTATCCAAACCTTTGAGAAGCAAATACTAAAAAAGGTGATTTCAGAAGAAACATCCTCGGAAATGATTACGGTTTTGCACAATGTAGTGCAGGATCCATATGGATGTACTCAAGCTAAAATACCTGGGGTACCGATTGGTGGGAAAACAGGGACCGCAAAGAAAAGTATTGATGGAAGATATCAAGATGATCAATTAATATGCTCCTTTGTTGGATTTTTCCCTACGGACAATCCTCAATACCTGATTTTAGTCTCTATTGATGAACCTTATCCTAGTTACGATGCTTATGGATCAACAATTGCCGCACCAGCATTTAGAGATATTGCCCAGTGGATTCTTCGCATAGAGGATCAATCAAATGCTTTTGAGTAGTCTCGATTCAATACTTTTTTCTCGAAATAAAAGAGTTCTAGAAGATTGTACAATCCAAGACATTCAAAATAATTCCAGAAGCGTAAAACCCGGAGATGTTTTTGTTGCTTTGCAAGGTACTCAAACAGATGGACATATATATATACATCATGCTCTTCAAAATGGAGCCATCGGTGTGGTAGTGTCAGATCAATATGATGTTACTGCTTTACCTGAAACAGTGTCCTATTGGAGTGTTTCTTCTACACCCCAAGCCTGGAGTATGCTTGCACAATATTGGTATAACAATCCTACACAGTTATTAAAAATGATTGCTGTTACAGGTACTTCTGGAAAAACAACATGTGCTCATATGATGTACAAAATGCTGCAAAATCTTGGACAGAAGGCAGTTTTGATAGGAACTGGCGGG
>CAZOYI010000068.1:0-17064 GCA_964583965.1 uncultured Caldisericota bacterium | reverse complement strand
AAACGTACGTACACATGGAAGTTCCATCGAGATTTAGGAGTGCAGGCCTGGATGGGACATAAAACGGAAACATGTTATTTTACGGTGTTGCATGGTGCTGCTGTCGTAAAAATGATTTCAATAAATGAAGTAGAAAAATTGAACAGAGATTGTGAGATTTTAGCAGAACAAATAGAAGATGAACGTATGGATGTAGAAGATTATATGGATGCTTTGGAAGCAAGATATGCAAAATTGGATATAGCTTCACAAGTATTGACATATGAACATCCTAAAATCATTAAAATCCCAATAGGAAATTATTATGGATATTCAAGTTTAACAAGGGATACTATGGTGCAAATTCTTTCTGATAAAACAGCGGAAGAAAGTATCCAAGACCTGTATAAATTAGATTGGGACGTTTTTGGACCAGAAATTTGGGGGTTGTAATATGACTGATCATAGAACCATGTTTTATGTAATTCGATATTTGGGAAGAATTACGAAAGAACCATTTACAGTTCGATTTGGAAAAGCATCAGTTTCTTATATACCTCCTCAAAAGGTAGAGATTAATCAGAATTTTTTCCAATCTGCTATTTGCAGACGATGTGGTGAATGTTGTCAGGCTGGCATTTCAATGGTGGCAACAAAATCAGACATTGAACCTATTGTTGCAAAAATGAAAGAAGTTTGTCCAAATCACACCATTCAATTCGAACCACATAAACTCACTATCGAGAAGCCAGAAACTTCATATGAGGTTGATTGGTGGGTGACCAAGAAAATGGATCGAAATTCTCCATGCGAATTGGTTTTTCATGATGAAGAAAATGGGTTGGCTGGGTGTAAGGTTCAGGCATACAAAGCATTAAATTGCTGGATTCCATTGTTGTACATTGGAAACAATAAGGGCACTTCTAAGGGATTTCTAACCAAACGAATGCATGGGAAACTTTGGGTGCCAAAATGTAAGGCAAGGTTTGAACCATTTTCGTATTCGGAATTTCTGCAGGATGTGATTATTTTGAAGCGTCTTCAACAAGCAGCAGAAGATTTTGGCATTTCTACGTGGATGCCCGAGATTATTGAATGGTGTGAAGGGCACAGTGATGCTTTGAAAGACGGTTGGTTGCCTTCACAGGCCGTGCAGCTGGTAGGTCCAGAAGTAGACGTTAAAGGTTTCTTTTGAGGTGTAATAATGGATTTCATAGTTACAGCATATTACAGTCAAGGCACGTTGTATGAACAAGAAGTAAAGAGATTATTGTTGTCGTTGAAGGAATTTGAATTGCCTTATTTTGTGAAACCCGTACAACGATTTAAAAATTGGTATGAGGGGGTTCAATACAAGCCAACATTTATACAAGAAATGCTGCGACAATTTGCTCCGGCATCAATTGTGTATGTGGATGCAGATGCGGAATTTTTACAATATCCTTCATTGTTTCATAAATTGAATGCACAACCAGACGTAAATATAGCAGCACACATTTTAGACCATTCGCATAGAGCGAGAATTCGACACGATCCAGAATTATTGTCTGGAACACTATTCTTGAAAAATAATGATGTGGTTGCAAAAATCGTAGAAGAGTGGAAACAACGATGTACAGATGCTGGTCAATTGTGGGACCAAAAGGCACTTTGGGACATCATTAAATCAAAGCCATTTCAAGTACTCCCAGAAGAGTATTGTACCATTTTTGATTACATGTCAGATGTAGAAAATCCCATCATTCGTCATTATCAGGCTTCTCGTCGAGTAAAAAATGGAGGAGATCTTCCTACGTACAATGTGGAGAAAACTGAACAAGGATTACGCAAGCCAGTTCTTCGAGAAAAGAGTTCTCCTCGGAAAGTAAGTCGTGGTGGAGTTGTTCGCTATCAACGTAAGTGGAAGTAGGAGAAAGAAAGATGCAATTTCCTTGGCAACATTTTGAAGAATTGCCGACATCAAGGAGAGCAACATTGCAGATCTTCATTACAAATATCTGCAATTTGCGATGTACGGGTTGTTTTGCCAGGAAGGTAATGAAAGATAAAGTACACATGTCATTGTCAGAATATAGTCAGGCAGTTAAACGATTTCAAGAGAAGGGTGGACAACAAATCAATTTGTTGGGTGGTGAACTTTTGTTGCATCCTGATTTATTTGAAATGCTGAAACTCAATAAGAAACTGGGCATAAAAACCACGATATATACAAATGGTTGTTTTGTTAGTCAATTCAAAAAAACAGCCTTTTCTCGCTGGGATGCTAAACTTCGAGTATCAATTTATGGACCCAAAGATGTTCATAAAGGTTTGCAGAATTTGCAAGATACTGAAGTTCCATATGATGCTAATTTTATGGTGTCCAGAACCACAACATTGACGGATTTACTTGACACAGCGAAAGCAGCGGAAGAAGCTGGTTGTAAAGTTTTCTTCATTTCAAGTCTTAGAGAATTGGATAATTCAAGGAAGGAATTCTTCGATGACACGGATTTAACCATGCCTGTTATTGAATACAAAGAATTGGTTCACAAGTTTTTGTGGGGTTATGACGGAAACATGGAAATTCATGTTTCGAAGAGAGGAGTTTTTGAATCAACTGTAACTCCTCCAAACAATCGCTGCTTGTTTGCGAATTACATCATTGGTGGGAAGATTATTCAATGTCCATATGATCTGATAAATGAAAAGTATCAAACAGATTATGATTTTGATACAAGATTTTGTCAACATAATAACACATGTTTAATGTCAAAGGTTGTGTATAGGAGAAAGAGATGAATTTTATAGTAGATGTTGTTTTGGCTCTGTTTGTGTATTCTTGCATTATTGTGGGTAGTTGGCATATTGGTTGTTGGTTAAGAGACAAAGTGGATGATTTTTGGGAAGGGTTTAAACAATATTGGAGGAATTAAAGCACATAACTGATGTCCAAGTTTGTGTATGGGAGGAAGAAATGAATACTGTGGATGTTGTTTGGGACGTTGTTAAGATAGTTTGTTATATGGGTGGAGCTTGCTGTATAGGAACATGTTTGGGATTTGCAATTGATCATTTTTTGGACTATTTTACACCAAAGCGGAGGAATTAAATCTCATGCTACTTACTTGGCAAAATCGTTGGATGCAATTATGTGATTTAGTGGCCAGTTGGAGTCAAGACACTTCTACCAAATTAGGTGCAGTTATTGTAGACGTGGATAATATTGTGTTGTCTGTTGGATGGAATGGTTTTCCACGTGGAGTGGATGGCACTGTTCAAGAACGATACGATCGACCTCAAAAGTATTTGTGGACAGAACACGCTGAACGCAACGCGATATACAATGCTGCTGCAAAAGGTGTTTCACTTCAAGGATCAACACTGTATACACAATCATTACCTTGTCCAGATTGTGCAAGAGCAATTATTCAGTCTGGAATAGATAGAGTAATTGTGCGGAACAAAGTTTTGAACGATCGCTGGGCAGAAGTTCAAGCTGTATCATTTAAAATGTTGACTGAGGCTGCAATTAATCTGTGTATTATAGATGAAGGTGGTATTCATGAGTAACAATTCTTGTCCAGATCCAAATGCAATCGCTGATTATATTCACGCCACAAAATATGCACGATATATTCCAGAAGCTCAAAGACGAGAGACGTTTGTAGAGACTGTTGATCGTGTTAAATCGATGCATATGACTAATTTTCCAGGCATGGAAGGGTTTATTAAAACAGCGTTTGAAAAGGTGTATGATAAAAAGGTGTTGCCTTCCATGAGATCTATGCAATTTGCAGGGGATCCAATTCAGAAACATAATGCCAGAATGTACAATTGTTCGTTTACACTGATTGATCGACCAAGAGTATTTGCGGAAATTACATATTTGTTGTTATGTGGTTGTGGTGTCGGCTATTCAGTTCAAAAACAACACGTAGCTCAATTACCAAGATTCAAGAAAGTTGATCCTACATTAGTTTGCCATCATACCATTGATGATAGCATTGAAGGTTGGTCTGAAGCTGTCAATTCTTTGATTCAAGGACATATTCACGGATATTACGTAGAATTTAACTACAATCAAATTCGGCCTGCTGGGTCAGATTTGAGTAGTCAGTGTAAAGCTCCAGGACATTGGAATTTGAAGATTTCGTTGGAAAATGTTCGTGCAGTATTGTCTAAAGTGAACAATCGTAAGATTCGGCCAATTGAATGTCACGATGTCATTTGTCATTTGTCTACATCAGTGTTAGCAGGAGGTATTCGCCGAAGTTCATTGATGGCATTGTTCAGTTTCGATGATAAACAGATGATGTATGCTAAATGTGGGGAAAATTTTCAATTTGATGGTGATAATTCCCAACGTGCGTTAGCTAACAACAGTGTAGTTTTGACACAAGAAAACACATTCGAAGATTTTCAATCAATCATTGCAATCAATAAAGATAATTTTGGAGATCCAGGTTTTGTGTTTTTGAAGGATTTGGATACAGGCACAAATCCATGTGGTGAAATTGTATTGTATCCAAAAGATGGAAGAGGCAACACTGGGTTCGCTTTTTGTAATTTGGTAGAGATCAATGCCGCAACATGTGAAACCAAATCCAGTTTTATTTCAGCGTGTGAATCTGCATCAGTCATTTCAACACTTCAAGCAGCATATAACCAATTTCCATATTTGGGAGAAGTGACAGAAAATATCACCAAGAGAGATCCATTAGTTGGTGTTAGTATTACTGGCATGATGGACAAACCTTGGATATTTGAGGCAGATTTATTGAAGATGGGAGCTAATACTGTACGAGGAGTGAATGAGTTAATAGCCAATTCAATTGGTATTCGACCTTCTTCTCGTTGCACGTGCATTAAACCATCAGGTACAAGTAGTTTGGAGTTAGGTTGTGTAGCCTCTGGGATACATCCACACCACGCAAAGAGATACTTCAGACGTATAACCGCTAATTTGCTTGAAGAGGCTGCATCGCATTTTCGAAAAAAGAATCCTCACATGATTGAACATAAAACAGATCATGAAGTCAGTATTGTTTTTCCGGTACAAACAGATGGATTGACAAAAGATGAACTCACCACAAAGGATTTCTTGGACAAGATTTTCTTAGTGTATCAAACTTGGGTACAGTCTGGAACATCTGGAAATACCAGCCATAATATTAGTTGTACAGTTTCAGTAAAGGAAGATGAGTGGGATTGGATTACACAATATGTTTGGGAAAATAGAGGATTGATTGGAGGTATGACATTTTTCCCTGATGCTGCAGATGATCAAATTCCATTTTGTCCACGTCAGGCTGTGAAGACTGAAGAGGATGAAAAGAGATTTCAAGAATTGATTGACAAATATCAACCAGTGGATTATCGAACTTTGGTGGAAACAGAAGGGACAAATATCTATGATGTAGCTTGTGATACGGAAGCATGTAGTTTGAGAATGGAAGACACTACGGTAGAAATTGCTGGAAAAGGATGCCGAGTTTTTGAAGGAGTATATTCAGATAAGGATAAGTACTTTGAAGTGGATGGTCTGGCATTTGAATTGGTCAGAAGGTTTCAAGGTTATTACGTAGCAAAACGAGTGATGAGGAGAAAAGATGAATAATTCAGAAAAACCAGTAGTGTATTATTCACACCCAATTTCTGGAGCTAAGTTTGATGGTAAAACTGGTGCTCCTGCAAACTACGAACAAGAGAATTGTGAACAAGCTGTGTTGAACGTTTGGTGGTTGCGTAAATGGTTTCCTGAAGTGGATTGGTATTGTCCTGGAGAAGTGGAGACTCCGATGCGGGTAGCACGGAAGCTGGGACTTTTGAATGTCAAACAAGTATTGGATATCGATTTTTATATTTTGGAACACGAATGTAATGCATCATTTTGTCATAAATGGGAACAATCAAAAGGAGTGGATTTGGAATATGCTTTGACCAAACAATTAGGTTATCCAGCAATTTTGTTTGAACAGACCAAATTTATCTCTTTTTCAGATATATCAAAAATAAGGGAATTTGTGAATCAAGTAGTTACACAAAAAAAGGAGGTTGGACAACATGCGTAGAACTTCGAAGAAAGCACAACCTAAGAAATCTACCAAAAAAGTAGCAGTTAAAGAACCTCAGACATTCAATCCTTCTGACCCAATGGTTCGTTCAGATGCATTGAAATTGATTCAAAAAGCAAAGAAGCGTGGTATCTCTTTGAAAGAACTTTCAGAGAAGTTGAATACCACAGTGAAGAATGCAAAAGAAGTGGTTTCTCAATTGTCTCATCACGATGGTTACAATATTGTGCCACAAGGAGAATTGTATTTCCTTTCGAACGTGGCTCCTCCAATTCAACCGTTGAAGATTAAGACGTTGGTGGGCAAGGAACTCAAAATCGGTGTGTTGTCAGATACACATCTTTGCTCACATTACGAGAGATTGGATGTATTGGAAGCTGCATATGATCTGTTTGCAAAGGAAAAGATCACTAAGGTGTTTCATGCCGGCAACATCATTGAAGGGGAATTTAAATTCAATCGTTACGAACTGTATGCCCATGGTGTTCATGATCAATGTGCATATTTAGCAGACCATTATCCTGAACGAAAAGGTATCACGACCTATTTTATCACTGGTGATTGTCATGAAGGTTGGTGGGCAGCCGATTCTGGGTTGAATATTGGTTGGTACATGCAGAAGTGGGCAGAAGATGCTGGCAGGAATGATTTAGTTCATATAGGCCATTTGGAACAGGACGTTATCTTTGAGCAAGCACATGGTACGTTCAGGCTTCGTCTTATCCATCCTGGTGGAGGAACACCATACGCAGTTAGCTATCCCAGTCAGAAAATGGTCGAGAGCTTCCAGGGCGGAGACAAACCCCAAATGTTGGTGATGGGACACTACCACAAGTTTAATCTTTCCTATCCACGTGAAGTTTACACGTTGATGCCTGGTTGTGTACAAGATCAAACATCCTTTATGAGGAAACAGAAACTTGCAGCACATGTTGGTTTTTGTACATGTACAATAGGAATGCGAATGGATGGTACGTTGGGTGTTGGCTCGTTAGAATGGTTCCCATTCTATGATAGAGGATATCATCAAAAGATCAATGATTTCGATTTGACTTGAGAATTTTGAGAGGATTGAAAGTGAAAGTCATCATTGCAGGATCAAGAACCTTAGAGAACAGAGCAATTGACATTCAATATATTTTGAGCAGTTTACGAATGGATTGGCTTTCGGTTACTGAAGTTGTTTCTGGAACAGCCAGAGGCGTGGATCAGATTGGTGAAGATTGGGCAAAGGATTGGGATATTCCAGTTAAACGGTTTCCCGCGGACTGGGACAAGCATGGAAAGGCTGCCGGCTTCATCCGCAACGGAGAAATGGCTGATTACGCAGATGCTTGCATCATTATCTGGGATGGAAAATCTAATGGAACCAAAGACATGATGACACGAGCAATTAAGCAGAACTTGAAGTTGTTTGTATATACATTATCAGAGGATTGAAAGTTTCAATGGACGGTTTGGATTGAAACGGAATTCATACAATCTCTTTCTCCTCTAAGGGTGAGTGACTCGTTGTTGCTCACCCTGTTTTTTTACTCTTAAGGAATTTTTCAACAGCCTTTTCAGCTTGTTTAACACTATTCCATTTGTACTTTCCATCAATTTCTACGTCTATGCCATCCACAAGAGCAAAGTAATGAGTACCTCCAGGCCATTTGGAGATTTGAATCTTGTGCTCTCCTGGCCATTCATCCGATTCTCTTTCTTCTTCTATGTGTACCAATGAATCACACATCCCACCTTTTCGATTGACGAACCATCCTTCACGTTCTTTATGAAATTCAATTTGAAAAGCAAGATGTTGTGTAGTTTTAATAATTTTTGCCAATGTTTCATTGAAATGTGGACTGTGAAGCATACTTCGAGCAATATTATGCAAAAGATCAGAAACATGTTGACGAGCACGAGCACCTGATAATACAAGATACCAGGAATTTTCACCGTTTTCAATGGGAGTTCCGAGCACAAATTTCATAGATTTTCTCCTTAATATACACCAGCAGTTAGCCACCAACGAGGGGTATCCACTAATTGAAAAGTGTTTGAAACATGATTCCAAAAGAAAGATCTCCGTGTGCTACTATGGTCATGATTTATCTCCTAAAAATATTGAACACGTGTGTTGTCTGGAAATACATTGGTAATTACACCCTGATCACCAACAACTCCTCTGATAATCCCGGGAAGATGATCGGCAGGAACTTCTGCTTGAGTAAGATATCGAAAACCACGATAGTTACCTGTTTCGTGAAGAATATTTTCCAACAGACAACAGAGACTTTGTCTCTGTGATCGGTCCGCAGTAGACAAACGGAGTGTGGTGTTAATTTTGTCCACGAGATTATCGATTGTGATTGTTTTGCGAGCCATTAGACTAATCCTCCAATCAGTTCTTCAAGTTCTATTTTTCTGCTTTTACCACCCAGTACAATTTGAACTAACTGCTGTGCCTCCGATTTGCACTTCATTGGGTTTTGGGTGCAGCAACACTTGCACTTCCATGCCACAATCCAAACATTCACATTCCGCACTGCTGGAGGAATTGTAAAACCATTCACCCAAACAATGACCTCTCAATTCGGCCGAAAAGTTGGCGTTATGAATCAAATTTTCCATTGTAGGCTTTTTAGTCTCACGCTTTTTCATCTTCTTACCTTTCAAGAAGAAGTTTTCGGTTTATCACTACTTATAGTATAACCGATATTCATTGAAAACAAAATGAAATCCAAAGAAAATTAACTTTCCAGCTTGTCCAATGAATCAAAGATCACTAACATGATTCGAGCACCAATCTCCAGCAGACTGCCAAAACCCAACCAACCGACGACAGGAAACATTAGAAGAGCAAATCCAAAGACATGCTTCTTCTTTAAGAGGCTCTTGTCCTTGTTCACATGCCACAACACACAGAACACAGCCAGGGTCAAAACAAAACTCACATACCCAATAACAATCCAATACGTTGACATTTCAATCTCCCTTACAGCAAGTTACACAGTCTTTCAAGAATTATTATCAGGCCTGTGCCCAGCATGAGAAGCACTACCACGCCCAAGTAAAGTGCACAATGGGCAAGAATGTAAGCACACAAAGCCAGAGGAGCCCAGATTGGAAAGAAGATTACTGCAACAAATATGGCACAGGCCTCATTGACTTTGTACAACTTGTACACCAGCAAAGCAACTGGGATAAACAACACGGCGGCATAAAACATGTGCTGTTCCATGGTTGGTTCCTTAACGAGAAAGTGAATGTTAGTCGTTCTGAAGATCCAACCAATGCTTGGCAGCCTGAGTACCAGCGATGATCATCGTGGCTCGGAAGGTCTGCTCTGCGACATCGGTCATTCCACAGACAAGAGCATCTTTGGCATCAGCCAAAGCAGTTTCCAGATTCTTCTTGTAGAAGTCCTTATAAACAGCCAGCAAAGAATTCAACTGATCATCGGTGAGATTGCTCACCAGATTCTTATGTCCATTGACAATAAACCAATCAGTGCCGGCACGAACCACAGTATTGATCGCGAATTCTCCGAGGTTGGTTCCAAGGTTAGCGATGCCCATTTTATTGCCTTTCAAGAAGAAGTTTTCGGTTTCCTTCACTACTTAAAGTATAACCGATATTCATTGAAAACAAAATGAAAACAAAGAAAAAACAAAAGAAAAGGTGGATCCTTTGGAAGCGATCCACCTAACAATCATATTGACATTTAGACGGCAACAGCGATCTTGGGATCGACCTTCAGGAGGTCGAATGCACGCTGCTTGAGGTCCTGACCAGTTCCATACACAGAGGACAGCATGCGGCGTTCAGCTTCGCTGCTCTCTTCCGAATTGCGGATGGTGCTGAAATGATCCGTGTATTCAGTCACAGCATTGAGTGCAGCCCAACGAGTGCCTGTCACGGCTGCATTGCCTTTACCCACATGGTAGAGCTCAACGATCTTATTGCGGAGATTCTTGGTTCTGGTGGAAGGAGTTCCCTCGACAGGAAGAAGCTGAGCGACGAACTCATTCATGTCTCCATTGCTGAATTCCGCATCCAACATCCGATTGAATTCTTCTTCCATCACATTGTAGTACTGATCTGTGGCCTGAAGAACTTCACGAGCATGTTCAATTTTCGAACGATAGTTGGTGGTGTGGCGAATCTTGATCGCATTCTGGGTCTTATCCTGCAATGCCATACCCATGGTATTTGCACAGACAACACGGATTGGAGTCTGGCGAACTTCAAGAGGCTGCGAACCATCGTGGGAACTGGTGAGCAGAAGATACTTTTCGATGGTGTCGTCCCCGATCTTCACAGTGTTGGGAAACTTCACAGTCAGGAAGATCTGACGCCCACCACGGAGTGATCCAGCGGTATGATAGACAGCCTGACCGCTGCCGATGACATCGTCCATGAAATCGAAGCATTCCTGATTCTGGATGATGCTGTAACGATCACCAACAGTTCCAAGTACCTTGTTGTCACAAGTGCGAACAATGGCTCGGATGTTGGGAACCTTTTGACCGATCACGGGAATCCCATCCACTTGATTGGTTCCACCGATGAACACGTCGCGAGGTTCACAAACAGTATCCATCCCAGCCAACTTAATGGCTGCGGCAGCAGTGACTTCCTTTTCAACCTTCTGACCCAACTTATGCCACGGAGTTTCGCCAGCGTACATCATACAAGCAACACCATTTCTGATTTCGAGTTCATGTGCCATGTTATTACCTTTCAAAAAGAAGTTTTGGTTTATCACTACTTATAGTATAACCTATATTCATTGAAAACAAAATGAAATCAGTTAAATTTTCAAAGGAACCAAAAGATAATTGGTTCCTTAATTGCCGGTTTTAACGGCCGAACATAAGATTACCCTCCTTTCATTAAAACCCGATTGATCTGGTACCACTTGATCACAGTTATAGTATAACCTATATTGGGCAAAAACAAAATGAAAACTATTTCTTTTTTTTGATTTTGTTTTCAATGAATATAGGTTATACTTTGGTTATGGAGATGCTAAAAAACTCAATCTTGGATTTCTGGTGTGATGAAGTTCGGTTGTTGTTCGTATTGATCACACTGGCAATGTGGTAGGAGAATATCATGCTTAGTCCTGAAGACTTCAATAACTTAGAATCTTGGTATGAGCACGCAGATGAGTTTTTTCAAGTATTTCCAGAAACCGATTTAATCTGGATAGATTCGGTTCTATTTGAGCTGATGGAAGATGGAATAATTTCAACTCTGGAATGTGAACGTCTTCAAATGTCACTGATTTCAAGAGGAGAATAACATGCAGATAACACGTGAAGTTCTCGCGACATGCAACTACAAGCGAAGAACCGTAGCTAAGGTGATGGAAATTACCGACAGCATGCTATGGGATGGTGAAACATCTGTTGCCATCGCCGACGATGTTAATTTTCTGTTTTTCAAAGATTATGCTCTTTATTGTGAAAGTGTAGGAAATTGCTAATGGAAACACAGGGATATCAGTTTATTCGTAAAATTAATGGGATTTACTGGTTTCGACACGTAGATACTGGAATTGTTTCTCAATTTCAATCGGTCAATAAATGCCTATACAATACATCCCATTTTTGGGCTTTGTCGTATCGTGGCAAAAGACTTATTCCTTATTTTGGAGAATAAGATGATGGAAAGAGAAAAATATCAAAAATCAATACGGTTAATCAAAACCGCCCTTAATTCTGCTGAAATATCAATGTTCAATGAGAACAAAATCTATTACTTGGAGATGGTTTCCTCTTGGACAAATGATTTACTTGAAGTACTTAAATACGGTGAACACCTTGAAAAGGAAAAGAAATGATGATAGCGATACATTTGTCTAATGGCACTTGGATTCGGGTTGGTGAAAATACACCCTCAGGGAAGATTGAAACGTTGGGTGTCTATGATGGAGAATGGCACGAAGCCAGAGACAAAGACGGAAATTTGCTCGTCCTGTATAACAATTTTCATATTGTCTCTATTGTTTTTGGAAAGTGATAAGTGATGTGGTTATTAATAGGCGATGTAATAGATTTGTATTGCGATGTTATTGCACGTACGCCAGAGGCTGCAAGAAAAATCTTGACGGTGGTGGGATACGAGTTTGATTGTGTTTGTTTTGACCATGATTTAGGCTGTCAAGAAACTGGTTTGGATGTTCTACGGTATGGTATAGAATCTGAAACCCTACCAAATCATGTTCAACTGGTAACATCTAATCCGGTAGGTCGCCAGAATATGGCAAATCTGTTGACAGACAATGGATATACTTCAAAAGATGGAATCAATTTCTATAAGGAATAGCGAACTATGAAAACAGAAGAATTTCTACTCAAAAGATTACAAATCATCGAAAAAACCATAAAATGTAACACAGAGCAAAAACAGTGGAAAAATTCAAAAGAAAAAATTGCTCTGCAAATCAGACGAGATGAATTGAAATATATTCTTGAAATGGGGAATTAACATGGAAAACAGAACAGCAGAACTTCAACATCAAACTACAGGCATGGGCACTCACCACTATTGGATTTGTCCTAAGTGTTTGGGGTATAATCTGTCTCACGGTGGAGAAATAGGACGAACAAAAACGTGTAGTTCATGTGTTCATGTCTAACTCCCATCAATATTGTGGATTCTCTGATGAAGACCATACAGATTAAACTCAGCAATTCTACGGAAGTGGCACTCATAGATGAGGAGGACTACTTGTTGGTGAGTCCATATACATGGCGGTTGAAAAAGTCTGCATATGTTTCTTATGTGTGTGCTACTAAAGCTGAAGGAAAGAAACGTTTGACTCTTCGACTGCATCGCTTAATTATGAATGCTTCTCCTGGAATGGATGTACACCATATCAATCATAATACTTTGGATTGTAGAAAATCAAATTTGGAAGAACTTCCCATGGGTGAACACCGTGGCCACCCAAAAGAATTCATTGAAGAGTTTGTAGGTGATGAACATGCTCCGTTTTGAAAGGTGATACGATGGAAACCACAATGAAATGTTTGAGGTGTAGGAAAGATACAATGATTTCCAAGTTTTCCACACAATTGCCTTTGTGTGAACGATGTCGGTGTGAATTAAGTGAAGTGGGAATTGATTTGAATGAATACGTGACAGTGAAACGTCAAGAACTGTTGGAAGCTGGAATGTGGAGTGTTAGCTAATGTTTCAAATAATGTATCGAGACAAATATCTTCGAGGTATGGATGTGTGTTTGAGAATTGTCAATACCTCAGAGGATGCGGACAAATATGTGGAAACACAATGTTTGGATTACATCGATGCAGGACATACCATTATTGTAAAGGAGACAAATATGACGCGTTGTGAATGTTGTTGCGAAGAAGTGGACATTGTGGTGGAATGTCAAGGTTGTGGTCAGATGATTTGTATTGATTGTTTGAATTCAAGAACAGGGTGTTGTTTGGATTGTGACCCGGACAACGAATATGCTGATGAATATGATGAAGATGATGAATCTTGGGATGAAGAATGGGACGACTACATTGCAGAAATAGAAGATGAATATGATGAAGATGAGGAGGCACCTTTCTAATGTCTGATATATTCCAACAATATGCGAAGTATGCGTTGAGTCTGGACGAGGGAACCAAACCTCCTCCAAAGCCAAAGAAGCCTTCAAAAGCACTGTACCTAGAATCCTCATTTGGTGGATTGTTCGCCGAAGCCAAAAAACACTTCATTGACGAACATGAAACCATCTTTCCAGAAGCTGTAAATACACGATTGGATAAAGAGTTTGATAAGTTGTATGATATTGGGGTGTTTCAATTTTCAGCAAATCTGAAAGAACAAGGATTGCCTCTTATTGGTCTTTCAGTTGTAATTTGGGATGGGAAAGAATATGTAGATATCAATCAAGCAATGCATGAGATTTTTGATTTCAGTGATATTTTGGAAAATTCTTAGTTTTCATTTTGTCAATGAATATTGGTTATACTTTAAGTGGTGAAGGAAACTGAAATTTTTAAATTTAATAATTGGGAATAATAAGATGGATAGAAAAACATTTGGTGTGGTTCATATACTGATTGAAGCGTGCAAAGCGGCAGAATTAGAGATTAAGCAAGTATTGGATGAAGCCTATTTGGATATGGGTGAGGATATTTCTTGCGGTCGACCCAAATTCCGTATTGAGAAAACTCTTCGAACTGCTATTAAGCAAGCTGTTGCTTATTTAGAAACAAAGAAGGATTTTGATTTTCAACCTTGGGACGAAGATTAATGTTGTTAATAGGATAATACATTAGACCAGGAGTAATTTCAATGGAAGAAAAACCGTATATTTGGCAATATTTGGACTTTGATAATCCAAAACACCGTTCAGCATATCAATATTTTCGAACGCACGGATTTTGGCCGGATTGGATTATTCCCATAATTCGGTCAGAGTTTGTGATAATGGGAGAATGTTGGAATTCAATGTGTCTCCAAAAGTATTGTAATTGGTTGGAAGAACAATTGAGAAAAACATATTTAATGCATTTACTTAGTTCTTGAATGAATGGGGAGTGTAGCTCAGTTGGTAGAGCAACGCACTTTTAATGCGTAGGTCGAGAGTTCAATTCTCTCCGCTCCCAATTTATAGAATATATATAATAGAAAAAGAGAAAGTATATTATATGCCCAAAAAAGGATATAAACAATCTGCCGAACACCGTGCAAAGATTTCTGCTGCCAATAAAGGAAGGAAACATTCTAAAGAATCACGGAAGAAAATGTCTGAAGTGGCTAAAAAAGTTTGGGAGAATCCGAAATATAGGGAGAAAGTGACTACGTCCAATAAAGGTAAAACACTTTCTGAAGACACACGAGCAAAGCTTTCTATTTCAGCTAAGAAAGTTTGGGAAAGTTCAGAAATTAGAGAAAAGATGTCTAATACAGTTAAGAACATTTTGAAGAATCCAGAGATTCGCAAGAAAATGTCTGATGCACAACAAGGAGAAAATAATCCTAATTGGCGAGGAGGTATTACCTCTGATTCATACGCTGCTGATTGTACTGAAACTCTTCGAGAAAGTGTTAGAAAACGAGACAATTACACATGTCAACTCTGTGGCAAGACACAAGAGGAAGAAGGAAAGAATTTAGCCACACACCACATCAATTATAATAAAGAAGACAGCCGAGAAAATAATTTGATTACGTTGTGCAATTGTTGTCATGGGACAACAAATTTTAATCGTGAATATTGGCAACAATTATTTGAACAGATAATGTATTAAATGTTGGTGGATTTTGAATGTGATTTCACTGGGTTGGACATAGGTATTTAAACATTGCTGGAATAGCTCAATTGGTAGAGTCCTGGTCCTGTAAACCAGAGGTTGATGGGTTCGATTCCCTCTTCCAGCTTTTTGTGAAAAGGAGAAAGAAATGAAGAAACACCCAAAACAATGTTCTTGTATTTGTTGTCAAAGTAAAAGGGGAGAAAAACATACAAAAGGTTGTCAATGTTTTTGTTGTGCCCGTGAAAGAGGAGAACCGTATCCCGTTTGGAATAAAGGAAAGAAAACAAATTCTGCTGGGATGGCAAGTACTTCAGAAAAAGAACAACTTAGGCGTGAAAAGATTTCTAAAAAAATGAAAGTTGTTGGAGGAGGATACAGAATCGGTTCAGGAAGATCAAAAGGCTGTTGGTATCAAAGTATAGAAGCAGGAAAAGTATATTTGGACAGCTCTTACGAATTGTTATTTGCAAAACATTTAGATAACTTGGGATTGAGATGGGTGAGAAATACAACAAAGTTTTCATATTTTTGGAAAGATAAATTTCGGTCATATACACCAGATTTTTATTTAAAAGAATCTAAAACATATGTTGAAATAAAAGGATATGTCACACAAAAAGATTGGGCTAAATGGAGTGAGTTTCCAGACCCAATTATTGTTTTTAAGGGATGGGAAGAAGCAGGAAAAGTATATTTGAATTTGTATTATCTTTCGGATGGTCAAGCCAATCGGTGATGGCAGCGAACTTGAAATTCGTCGAGCGAAAGCCTTGCAGGTTCGACTCCTGCACCATCCGTTTCCCTAAATTTTTTGTTCGAAACCGGAATTATATTTTGTTTTCAATGAATATCGGTTATACTTTAAGTAGTGAAAGAAACCGACTTTGTTTTTGGGAGATGTAACATGTCTGACCACACTAACAGTATCCCCAATGAAGATTGGGCAGAAACCGGATTTGATTGTCCTTGGTGTGGCAAAAAGATAGATTCTCGCGAAGATATCATTTTTCAATGTGGTGGAGTTTCTATCTATATCACATGTTTTTGTGGGTGGTCTGGTTGTGCCTTTTTCAGACTGGACAGTGGGAGAATGTCAGGAAGCTATGATTCCACAAGAGATAATCGCAAGTAGGAGAACTAACATGAATCATCAAGTGAAAGTTTTTCAAGGTTATCTGGCAATTCCTGTGCATCCTGGAATGACAGATGACGAGATTAGGGAATTGGCAGTGAAATGTAAGGGTGGTAACACAGAATACATCTATGAAGTTTGTCGTCAATGTGGGGTTTATTGTTGTACACAAGATTCACACACTAAGGATGCAAAAGTGCTGGATGTTTGCAATCTTTGCGTTAATATACCCATAGAGGAGATTGAATATGAAAGCACATCGATTTACTGATGGTGATATGAATATTGGTTATACTTTAAGCAGTGATAGATAACTGAAACTTCTTTTTCTAAAGGTAACAAAATGTCAACATACAAAGCCTATCAAGAATCCTTAGAACGATATTTCAAAGCTCGTCAAGAACATGACAAAGTACACGATGAATTTGAAGGAGTTTCTTGGGATTATCATGGATGGCCCTATATAGAAGAGATGGAAAAAGCTCAAGAGGAATGTCGAAAGTTGTTTCAAGAATTGATCCGTGAAGAAGTTCAAAATGTGTTACAGGGGAAATGTGTATGAAAAATGTACTGAAAATTTTTGTAGTCCTTTGTTTTGCGATGTTGAATTTTTTGAATCCTC
>CAZOYI010000067.1:0-18973 GCA_964583965.1 uncultured Caldisericota bacterium | reverse complement strand
TAAAAACGGAGGGATGAGTACCAAGGATATCATTGCACCTACATCCTTTAACTTTGCCGATCCAAAGCAGATAAAGGTTGGTAAAACGATAGGCGCAGTAAGTCACCTTCAGATACTTGCTCCTGAACTGACAGATAGGATGCTCGCGGATATTTTAGATTTAAACAGTGATGTAATGGTGAATTTTCATATTAAATCCATTGATCAAACCCAGGCTATAAAAATGATCAAAAGAAAGATCACTGACATTGATAAAATGAAGATTGAAGAACAGAAAAAAGCAGTGAGAAGTGGTTATGATATGGATATACTACCAACAGATTTGGTGACCTTTAATACAGAAGCGAAGAATCTACTGGAAGAACTTCAAAGCAGAAATGAGCGGCTATTCCTCGTGACAATTCTGATCTTTAACACAGCGACAACTAAGCAAAACCTTGAAAACATTGTTTTCCAAGTAGGTGGATTGGCACAAAAGTATAATTGTGCACTAAGGAGACTCGATTATCAACAAGAAAATGGCTTTCTTTCAACGTTACCTCTGGGAGAAAATTTTATTGATATAAACAGAGCGCTAACCACTTCAAGTACAGCAATCTTTATACCTTTTACAACGCAAGAGCTTTTTATGGAGGGGGAAAGCCTTTACTATGGTCTCAATGCATTATCCAATAACATGATTATGGTCGATCGTAAGAGACTTAAAAATCCAAATGGGCTTATTTTGGGAACACCAGGCAGTGGTAAATCGTTTAGTGCTAAACGAGAGATTACCAATGCCTTTTTAATTACAGGGGACGACATCTTTATATCAGATCCGGAAGCCGAGTATTTTCCACTCGTTCAGAAACTTGGTGGTCAAGTCATCAAACTTTCGCCAAATAGCAAAGACTACATCAATCCTTTAGATATTAATCTAGACAATGGTGAAGATGATCCGATAAGGGATAAATCCGATTTTATCATATCCCTTTGTGAGCAAGTTGTAGGCGGTAGGTATGGACTTGATGGTGAAGAAGTTTCAATCATTGACCGCTGTGTTAGAAATATGTATGAACGGTATATGGAAAATCCACAAAAAGAGAACATGCCGATCTTAGAAGATTTCTATAACATCTTACTGAAGCAAAATAACGATAAAGCAACTGGCATCGCCACAAGACTTGAGATTTATGTATTAGGCTCAATGAATGTTTTTAACCACCATACCAACGTGAACATTGACAATCGTATCGTTTGTTTTGATATCAAAGAGCTAGGGAGCACTTTAAAGATGCTGGGCATGCTCATCGTTCAAGAAACGGTTTGGGGACGGGTGGCCATTAACAGAAATTCAGGAAAGTCCACAAGGTACTACATTGATGAATTCCATTTGCTTTTAAAAGATGAAGCCACAGCAAAGTATTCAGTAGAGATATGGAAGCGTTTTAGAAAATGGGGTGGCATCCCTACAGGCATTACTCAAAATGTTCAGGACTTCCTTGCAAGCAGAGAAGTTAGCAACATTGTAGGGAACTCTGATTTTATTTATATGCTCAATCAAAATGCAGAAGATCGAGCCGTTTTAGCAAAGCAGCTGGATATTTCAAAGCATCAGTTGTCTTATGTGACCAACTCAAATGAAGGTGAAGGACTACTATTCTTTGGCAATGTGATTATTCCCTTTATCGATAAGTTTCCTAAAGAAACCATGCTTTATAGCATCATGACAACGAAACCAGAGGAGATGGGGAAATAAATCGGTTTAAATTCCCTTGAATTCGGGGGAATTAGAATTTGAATAGAAAGGGTGTGCACTATGGCTAAAATAAATGTAAATGATCATGAAATAACAGTAATCAGCATGAGTGATGAAGACTATATTTCATTAACGGATATGGTTAGAAATATAGATAATGGATTGGCCTTAATTGAAAAGTGGTTAAGAAATAAAAATACTATAGAGTTTTTAGGAATTTGGGAAGAAATATATAACCCTGCGTTTGATAGGGATGAATATGCGGTCATAATGAGTGAAGCAGGATTGAATCGATTTGTTATGTCAGTTAAACAGTGGTCTGAAAGAACAAAATCTAAAGGTGTCATAGCAAAAGCTGGTCGCTATGGTGGAACATACGCACATAAGGATATTGCTTTTGAATTTGCCACATGGATTTCACCAAGGTTTAAATTGTACTTAATAAAGGAATTCCAAAAACTAAAAGAAGAAGAACAAAAATTGATTGGCTGGTCTGCTAAAAGAGAACTGGCTAAAGTAAATTATCGTATTCATACTGATGCCATTAAACAAAATTTAATTCCAGAGACATTGTCTAAAAATCAAATCAACTTTGTTTATGCCAATGAGGCTGATGTTCTAAATGTGGCCTTATTCGGGAAAACAGCTAAAGAGTGGAGAGAAGAAAATCCAGATAAAAAGGGCAATATGCGTGATTATGCCTCAATTACTGAACTCATATGTTTATCTAACATGGAAAACATAAACTCAGTACTTATCAATGATGGAATGTCACAATCGGATAGACTCGTAAAATTAAATAAAATCGCAATCCAGCAAATGATGATTCTTGAAGATGGGAATGAATTTAACACCTTGAAAGAGTCATAAGTATTACTGTGACCACGACGTTTAAAACACTTATTCTATGATAGGTGTTTTTTTAATTCCCCCGAATTCGGGGGAATTAGAATCAGAAGATACCTAAAAGTTAAATTATACTAGATTGGTGGTGGGTGATTGACGAATAAGAAAAAGCTTCAAGAAAGATTCAGGAAAACGCTTAAAAAGGCACAGGATGCTGAGAATCTTGAAATAGATAATGCAAATAACTCTCAGCCAAATGAAGAACATGCTACTTCTTTTGAACATGAAAAGACAACGCGTTTAGATGCAGTACCAAAACGACGAATAGATGATCGACAAAACTATAAAAAGAATGATCATAAAGCAAAGCCCAAAAAGAAATTTTCAACGGAAGGTCGTTATCTGCAAAAACAGCATTCAATCAAGATCAAGCCTCAAAAAAGTAGCAAAGAAGTAAAATTAAAAAGGCACTTAAAAAAAGAAACTCAAAAGGTAGAACAGAGATCTTCAAATTACAAAAGCTCTGCTAGCGTTATTGATAAGGATAAATCTAAAACACATCTTGGTTCAGAAAAAAACACGACCCATAAACAAAACAAGCCAAGAGCCCATGAGTTTAATAAGAAGTTATTGCATCATAAAGGACTGGCACTCCCCTTTGCTATTAAAAATACAACAGATAACTATGGACGGTTAGAAGAGCAAAAAGAATCTGATGAAAATTCGGCTGTACTTGCGACTGATGAAAGTGTTTCATTTGCAAAAAAAGTGATCAATAGAGCTGATAAAACGAAGCACCCTAAGTTGAGATTTGAAGCTTCCAAAGATAAGCTGAATGTAGCAACTAAACCTGAGGTGTCAAAGCAAAGACTGACCTACATCAAACAAAAAAGTTCTACGAGTAATACAAATCAGATCAAAAATAATCAACAAAAGAAAAATATAAAAAAGTCGTATGGTAAGGCAAAACAGACTACTTATAACACGAGCATAAAGGATCGTTTAAAAAATGTATTCAAGCAGGTTAAAGAATGGGTGACAAAAGGTTTTAAAAAATTTGCCATCTATATGATTGGACCAATCTTTATGTTTGTTGTAGCATCTGTGCTTATTTTGACTATGGTACAGTCATTTTCAGGAGCTGTCAGTACTGTTGTTTCAACATCCTATCAATCGAGTGATCTTGTGGTCACTAATTCAGATGTATTGTACACACGCCTGGAAGCTGATTTGTTATATGCAATTAACCATGTTGAAGAAGACCATTCTAGTTATGATGAATATCGGTATGATGTAGATGCTGTTGGACATGATCCACATAAATTGATTGCCTATTTAACAGCCAAATTCGGTGAATATACAGATGCAGATGCGAGCAATGAACTCAGTAGAATTTATGATTTGCAATATGATTACCGATTAGTAGAAAAAATAGAAACTCGGTATAGAACAGTAACCCATACATCAGTTGATCCTGATACTGGTAAGAGTTCTACGACTACCAGTCAAGAAGCTTATGACTGGTACATACTAAAAGTAAATCTGGATACAAGTGATCTAGATCAAATCTTAACCTCACAGTTGAATGATGAAGAAAAAGATTTTTATGAGACTTTAGTTTCAACCAAAGGTAATTTTATTAGTTTTCCAAGTCCTATAAGAGAAGATTGGCAAAATGCTGTATCAAGTCCGTTTGGCTACCGGTTAGATCCAATATCAAAGGAAGTGACCTTTCATGCTGGCATTGATATCGCAAAACCAACCGGCACTGAACTAGTTACAATTATTGAAGGAAAGGTCATAAAAACAGGATATGATGCTAATGGGTATGGTCATTACATTATCGTTGAAGAAGAAAGGTCAAAACAAACTGTATTATATGGTCATTGTAATAGCCTGATAGCTAATGAAGGCGATGAAGTTAAACTAGGTCAAACGATAGCAATCATTGGATCATCGGGTAAATCGACTGGTCCCCATGTGCATTTAGAAATTAGGGATTCTAGTGGCAACAAACTGAATCCTTATTTTTATTTGTCATCAGAGATTGTAGAAGAAGACTAATAACTCAAAATAGAAAAGAGGAGAATCAAAATGGATAAGAGATTAGAAAAAACACTTAAGGAAGAAGTTAAATTAAAAGAACAGATGAAGGCGCTGCAAGACAAGTTGGTTGAAATTGAAGAAAAAAGAGAAGTTTATGAAAAAGAAACACTCTACAAAACCTTTAAAGAAACAGAAATCTCATTAGAAGAGTACCAACTGATTATTAAGAATGCAGTTGGTGATTATATGGGGCTCAATGATATTGTTGGAGGTAAAATTAATGAGTAGAATCATAAGTATAATTCTATTACTATTGGCTTTAACCATCAGTCCAGCGTATGCACTTGAAGGCAATACTGGCAATTCAAATGATGACCTTGAGAGTTCAAAAGAACAACTTGACGAAACAGAAAACAGTGAAGATGAATATGAAGTCATAAAATACACCGAAAAAGAGATTGAATCAAACTTTAGCAGCAAAGCTTATCAGATAGACGGCAGTGATAAGAATAATTATCTTGTTGAAGGTGGCAATGAAAATGCCATTAATTCACTAGCTACAAAACAGAACACAGCCCAAGGGACTGTTGTAGAAAGTATGGATGTTCAAGGCTATCAATATGATTTAGAAATATTAAGTGAAGAAGAAAAAGCAAATAAAAATCCTCTTGAACTACGTCAGTTCATTTCTTTTGAAACAAAATCTGGCAAAGTATTTCATTTAGTCATTGATCACAGCAAACCCGATAATAATGTGCAGATGTTGACAGAAGTTAGTGAGCAAGACTTGTTAAACCTAATTGAAGAAAATGCTGGAGTGGCATTAATTCTTAGTGAGGAAGGTTCAGTGAATATCGATAGTCAAGTTAAGACTCAGAAAGAAATAAATACAACTATAGGAGTTGATGACACAGACGCAGTTCCTGTAGAAACCAATGACAACACCAGTTTAATCATCATTGCTGCATCTGTTATCGCAGGTATTGCGGGGTGGTATTTTAAGATTCATAAACCAAAACAAAGGTTGGCTTATGACGAAGAAGTTGATGAAGCAGATTACATTGATGAAGAAGCGTTTGTCGAGGATGAAGAGATTAGTTAATTGATTATGATGACTTCTGGACAAGTTGTCCAGAAGTTTTAAAAAGCAGGTTGAATGGTAATATTTAGAAAACGATTGCAAAGTTGCAAAAAATAATGTTACAGTATAGATAATAATATAATATCTAAATTTGATACTAGTGAGTTGAATTTTTCAGAACAATAAAAGTGGGCGTGTAAAATTGGGTTTCAATGATTTTTTATAAGGAGATGAGGATGAGTATGGGAGTAATACCGAGTGTAAGAATTTCGAATTGTAACTGTATAAAAGAAGCCAATATTGAAATATCAAAAAATGTGCTTAATATAAAATATGGTTGCAATGGAACCGGTAAATCCACGATTAGTAAAGCGATTTTCTCAAAATCAAATAATGATGAATTAGAATTGCAGTCATTAAAACCTTACGGGTTTGAAATAGGAAATGAAATGAAACCAAATGTTGAAAATCTTATTTTTTCGACTGTTAGAGTCTTTGATGAATCATATGTCAATTCGTATTTATTTAAAGAAAAGAGCTTTTTAGAAAATTCATTTCAAGTATTTTTGAAATCTGATGAATGTGATAGTTTAACTCATGAAATTGAAAATTTATTGGCTAGTTTGCAGGGTGTTTTTCAGCAATCTGATACTATTCAAAAATTGAGATCATTTTTACCAAAATATTTTGATGCAATCAAATATAGTGATGGTGAAATATCAAAAAAAGGTGGCGTTGGCGAATTTCTAAAAGGGAACGGATGTGGATTTGACAATTATAATGAATTAGAAAAATATAAGCCATTTTATGCGAACCGGGATATTGTGAGTGTTTCCAAATGGGCAAAGTGGCGAAACGATGGGATTAAACAAATGAATGGATGTGCTTGTCCATTTTGTACTAGTGAATTAGAGGAAAAAGAAATTGACAAACAAAATAAGACGATTTCAAAGGTATTCAAAAACTCTGCTTTATCAACGGCGAACGTAGTTTTGGAGTACATAGAAGAAGCTGTTAGCTTTGGGTACATTAAATCTGATTCAATAAACGTACTCCAAGGATATATTGGAAATAGCAGTAAAGAAGATTCGCTAATAGCTGAACTAAAGCAACTGGCAGTAGAAACGGAATATTTGATAACTAAAATTGAAAAAATTTGCACTTTCAGACCAATGAACGTAACACAGGAACAGCTAATAAATATAAATAGTAATTTAGAAGATATGATTATTGATCAAAGACAATTGGCGAAATTTTATAACACTAAGCTGCTATTGGATATGATCATAGAAATTAAAGATAGAGTAGATTCATTAAAAGATAATACCGGAAAACTTAAAGGGTTATTCATACAACATGAAAAAAAGATGGAGGCATTGATAATTAATAGAAGAGAAGATATAAATAGTTTTTTTTCATTAGCTGGATTCCCATATAAGTTTATTTTGAGGCCTAATGGTGAAAAAAAGGCAGTATCATATTTAATACCAAGCCATTTATCAGAAGAGAATCGTGTTATTGAACCTGAAAAGCGTTTGAGTTGGGGTGAAAAGAATGCTTTTTCTCTAGTTATGTTTATGTTTGAGGCAATAAGTGATAATGCAGACTTAATTGTGTTAGATGATCCAATAACATCTTTTGATAAAGAAAAGAAATTTGCTGTAGTAAGAAGACTTTTTGATAATCAGAAAAGTAGCTTTAGAGACAGAACTGTTGTAATGTTCACTCATGATTTACAACCAATCATAGATTATGTTTATGGCGGCTTTTTTAATCGGTTTGGACTAACGACTCCAGTAAAGGCAAAATGGCTTCAAAATCAAAATGGTGTAGTTAGTGAGTATAATATCGAAAATTGCGATTTGATAAACACTGTAGAGTTGACGAAAAAAATCGCAAAAGAGAGTACATATAAAATACCTGTTCGAATAGTAAATTTAAGAAAACACATTGAGTTAACAAAACCTAATTTTTCAGAAACACCAATTTATGAAGTGCTATCAAATTTAATCCATGGTAGAGAAAATCCATTGGATTACAATGGAGAACCTTTAGAAAAAAGTTTGTTTGAAAAAGGTTGTGAAGAGATTGAGGGTTATTTAGGGATCGGTTGTTATAATGAGGTTCTGAAGGAAATGTCAAATAAAAAACTTGTAGACATTATTAAAGATCAAAATAAATATAATAAAATAATTGCAATAAGGCTATTGTTTGAAAGTGATAGGTTTGATTTGTTGTCAAAATTGAGAAAAAAGTACCCATCGGCATGTAAGTATGTTAACGAAACAAATCATGTGGAAAACGATTATATTTTTCAGTTAGACCCCTTTAAGTACTTTAGCATTCCTCAATGTTATCTTGACGATTTAGAAGAATTTATTTCTTCTGAGAGTAAAATTTTAGAAATTGACAAAGACTTAGAGCTTGTCAATTAGGTGTAAAAAAGTGAATGAATGCTTAAAGTAAGATTTCAGGTTTATCATGTTGATTTCTAAAATGTTTAAACTGTCACTACAATAAATATAATAATCTCAGCTTAAACCAACAAACCACCAAATTTGTTGGTTTTTTTATGCCCAAAAATAAACCTCTGGCCAACTTGTCCAGAAGTCAAAGAAAGGAAGTAAACATGGAGACAATCAAATTCAACTCAGAAGCACATGAACTATTTTACAAAGAAATGCTAACACTCACCAACCAAACTGACGTCTATTACAAGGCATTTTTCTACTGTATGGGCATCTGTGAAACTACAAGAAAGCATATTGATGATCTATTTGATTTTAAAGAAGGGGGAATCATGCCAGAGCATCTACACCAACCATTTCAAACAGGGACAAGTTATAAGGTTACTAGAATGGCCTATAATCTATGGAATGGTTTTGTTGAGGAAGGTGCAGAAAGCTTAACCACACCTTCATCAATATTTGCCTGTGAGTATGCAGAGGAATTTCATCAAGCTATTAAAATTAGGTTTCCTGAATATTATCGGGAGCATGATCACGAAAAAAGCAGCTTAAGAAAACAGATCAAAGACCTTGCAGAAAAAAAGGCTGTTGATTCAACCATTGCGAAAGAACAATCCAAAATTGAGCGTTAGCTCAGAAAGAAGGTGATTTCATGAAGCTAGTCATAGCTGAAAAACCAAGTGTTGCAAGATCTATTGCTGGTGGACTTGGTGCAAATGAAAAGAAAGATGGTTATCTAATTGGAAATGGCTATATTGTAAGTTGGTGTGTTGGTCACTTGGTTTCACTCGCAACACCAGAAGAATATGACAGCAAGTATTTGAGTTGGCAGTATGAAGACTTACCGATATTACCAACTAAATGGCACTTTAGTGTCAATAAAAAAACTGAAAAGCAGTACCGCATATTAGAAAAGCTGATAAAGCAGGAGCAGGTTACAAGTCTTGTTGAAGCAACGGATTCAGGACGTGAAGGCGAGTTGATCTTTAGACTCGTTTATGACAACATCGCTGTTCAAAAGCCTTTTGAAAGGTTATGGATCAGCTCCATGGAAGACAGCGCCATTCAAGAAGGATTTAATAAATTAAGGCCTGGTAGTGATTATGAAAATTTATACCAGTCTGCCCTTGCGAGAGCCAAAGCCGATTGGATAGTAGGGTTAAATGCAACAAGGCTTTTTACAACGGCATATAATAGCAAATTAAGCGTTGGACGGGTGCAAACACCAACCCTTGCTTTGATTGCTGAACGGGATGAGAAAATAAATGGTTTTCTCAAAGAGAAGTTCTATCATGTTCAATTGAATTTAGGTGAATTTCAAGTAAAAAGTGACAGGCTCAGCCTACTATCAGAAGCTGAGGAACTCATGAAATTCTGTAGTGGCAAAACTGCAGTTGTTACTGAGATTGTCAAAGACTTAAAGAAGAAAAAACCACCAAAACTCTATGATTTGACGACTTTACAAAGGGAAGCCAATAGGTATTACGGCTACACAGCACAGCAAACTTTAGAATACGCACAAAGTCTCTATGAAAAGAAATTGATCACATATCCTAGAACAGATAGCTGCTTTATCACCGCTGATATGGAAGACAGCACAAGGGCTTTGATAGATGCCGTTGGTGGTATTGAATCCCCCAATATTATTCGGATCATCAATGATGAAAAGGTGAGTGATCATCATGCCATGATACCAACAAAAGCTTCATTGAATTTAAAGAAAGACCAAATTCCTAGTGGTGAAGCAACTGTTTTTAATCTGGTCAAAATGAAGCTTATTGCAGCAGTGGGTTTGGATTATGTGTATGAAGAAATTTCAGTAAGCGTGAAGGTAGAAGACAAAGAATTTACAGCAAAAGAAACGATCCAAATTGAATTGGGCTTTAAAAAAATAGAAGATGACCTAAAAAAATCTTTGAGTCAAAAGCGGGATGAGACAGGCAAAGAGAGCATGGCTCTTATTAAGATCAAAGAACGTGATGAGTTCCCTGTTAAATCAGTTGAGCAGCTAGAAGGCTTGACATCACCACCAAAGTATTTCACAGAAGATACGCTTTTATCAGCAATGGAAAGAGCAGGTATAGAAGAGCTGGATGAAGCCTTAGAAGTTGAAAAAAGAGGGCTAGGCACACCAGCAACAAGAGCAAGTATCATTGAAAAACTGATTCACATAGGCTATGTTGAACGAAAAAATAAGAATCTGATGGTCACTGGTAAAGGTACTGAGCTAGTTAAAATTGTCCCTGATACAATCAAGTCTGCGGTATTGACTGCCCAGTGGGAAAACAGACTAACCGAAATTGCAAATGGAAATGAAAGTGCAGACCAGTTTATTCAAGAGATTCAAAAGGAGATTTCAGAACTCATTGAATCCTACTCTGAATTTAAAGATTCAACCCTTTTCAAATCAGCCAAAGAAATGATTGGTATTTGTCCAAGGTGCACTTCTGAAGTTTATGAGGGCAAGAAGAACTTTTATTGCTCCTCTCAAACATGTGAATTCAGTATGTGGAAAGAAGATAAGTTCTTTACCAGTAAAAAGAAAAAATTATCAAAGGCAATGGCAACAGCTCTATTAACAAAAGGAAAAATCAAAGTAAAAAACTTGTATTCTGAAAAGAAAGATAAGAGCTATGACGCAACGGTTATTTTGAAGGATACAGGGACGTGGGTGAACTATCAACTAGAGTTTGATAAAAAAGTATAAGAGGAAGTGAAGTAGATGAACGATAAAAACATGGATACCTTTGAAATCTACCAAGTGAAGCCAGGTATTGAATTTAGAAATTATAGATTTGAAAACATTGAGGGTTTAGATGCCTTCAATTTGAAAGTAGAGTTAAAGAATTATGATTTTATCTATAAAGATGAACTCAAGGAAGGTATGGATCTTGAAGATATCTTCATTAAGTTTAATGAACAGCGACCAAAAGATTTTAAGGGCCATTCATTATCTGTAAGTGATGTGGTTGTATTAAATAAAAACGGTCACTTGTCAGCACATTATGTTGATAGCTTTGGGTTTAAGAATATTCCTGAATTTCTTCTAGATTTGGATAAAGTCAAGAAAAAGGATTTTTCTATACTAAATAAACTTGAGGAAAACTAAAAAGAAGTCATTATTAAAGATAAGTCATCCAAAAAAATTGGATCAAATGAGTTTAACAGATAGGAGGTTTCAATGGCAAAGTCTTATGATGTTTTTTCCCTTTTAAGTCAGAAAGAAAATGAAATAAGAAGCAGTGGTCAAAATTGGATGGACTTTCTTGAAAGCAGTGCTTATACTAGCAAGTATCGTTTTAATGATCAAGTGCTGATTTATGCCAATAGACCAGATGCAAGAGCTTGCGCAAGTATGGAATTTTGGAACAAGAAGTATAAAAGATGGGTGAATAAAGGTGCTAAAGGTATTCCACTGGTTGATGTGACAGACAGTGGCGATTATAAAATTCGGTATGTGTTTGATGTGTCCGATACCCATCCAACAGAACATACCAGCCAAGATGTTCATTTATTTAAGTTTGATGAAGCACTTCATCACGAAGCTTTAGAGCAGTTAGAAAAGCGTGAAGGCATATTTGAAGATCATGCAGTAGATTTACAAACAAGAGTTTTTAATTTAGCAGATAAGCGTTCTGCCTATTATGAAGGGGATATGACTTCTGATATTATAAAGCTTGCCAACGAGACGTATTTAGAAGAATTTGACGAACATAACATTGAATTCATGTCTAAGACTTTACTGGTCAACTCAGTCGCATTTCAGATGATGGAACGCATGAATCTTGAACCCACAAGCTATTTTAGTGGTGTTGATTTTGGAGATATCACTTATTTTAATACTGCAAGTTTATCATCGCTTATAGCAACGACTGCAAGCGAGATATCAGTGGATTTTATTGCAGGTTTGAATAAGGAAAGCACTCTTGACAAAACAAGACAAAAAAATGTCCACAATTTAATGGATAATAATCTTGAGATGGTGTACAATAAAGATAAAGAAAACAAGACAAATATTGCGTCTAGTATAAACAAAGGAGGCAACTTAGATGGAAGAGATCACATTGACAGGGATCGGGTATCAAGTGGAGAACGGGATCTACAACCCACTAATCAAAACGACATCATTCGAAAAGATGGGCGGGACATACACCATGGAGAGCGAAGTGTTGATTCCGAATTTACAGGCAATGAACATGATGCAACAGGAAATTGGAATTTACGGTCGAGCGAGGAAACGATTTTTAGAAGAGAACAAAACAGCCAGGTATTCAGCGATGATCATCGAGGGGACGCTTCAGACACATCTATTGGAAGTAGAACATCAAGCTCAACGATTGCTGGAAATGGAAACGCCCAAAATGATGAAGAAACTAGGCGTAGACGAGACATTGAAGCGACAGGATCAAATGACATGGGTGGGGATGATGAACAACATCAAGCATTCAATCGGAGAGATAATCTACAAGGAAATCATCCATATTTAGAGTTTACAGAGCAATTGACTCTATTTCCCACAGAAGAACAGCAAATAAAAATTATTGATGAAACAGTAGAGCGTGAATCTACTGTTTTTTCTATTTCTCAAGCGGATATAGATGATGAACTTGTAAGAGGTAGTGGCTTTCAAGACGGCAAGAAACGAATCGTCGAGTTTTTTTCAAACGATCCAACTAAAAAAGAGGCTATTGAGTTTTTAAAAAATGAATATGGTACTGGTGGACATAGTGGCAGTCGTGAGGATGGTAAAATATCTTATTCAAGTCATGATGCTAAAGGCATAGCTCTAACAAAAGGAAACATACTAAAACCTGATGCTCAAAAGATGATCAGTTGGCCAGAAGTCGAGAAAAGAATTCGATTCTTGGTAGAGAACAATCGGTATTTGTCAGCAGAAGAAAAGACAACCTTTTCTGATATCACAACTATAGACCCGGACATGAACCCAAACCATTTGTTTACGGATCGTATGAGAGAACTGACACCACTCTTATATGACACTGACGCAACAAGTCTTAAAGACAAAATGGTTCAAGCAATATATTTTGTGCCCTTCAGAAGCAATTGGTCCTGGTATATGGTGGAATGCGATGAAACTACAGGTGATTGTTTTGGTTTAGTTGCAGGTATAGAACCTGAATGGGGTTATTTCAATCTTAAGGAACTTCAGGAAGTCGGTGCACAGCGTTTAATCAATTTTAAGCCTAGAACATTTGAAGCGCTTAAAGATACTGAACTTAAAAATCAACTGACTTCAGAAGAACTTTCCCGTGCGTTTGATGGCAAACTTAGCTACAGTACTGTGATTAAAGAAGAAGTTAAAATTCCTGAAGAACCGAACCATGAGACTTCTGGACAAGTTGGCCAAAAGTTAACTCAAGAAAAAAATGATTTTAGGATTATCAATGATGATCTTGGTGTTGGTACACATCGTGAGAAACTAATAGATAATATAAATGCCATCAAGCTCCTTAAAAGCATCGAAAGTGAAAGCAGACTGGCCAATAAAGACGAGCAGAATGTCTTATCAAAGTATGTTGGTTGGGGCGGTTTATCAGAGGTCTTTGATGATGCTTCGACATTGACTTGGGCAAGCACGGGCTATACAGCTTTAAAAGAGTTACTGACAGACGATGAATTTAGAAGTGCAAGAGAATCCACCTTAAATGCCCACTATACAGCGCCAACAATTATCAGGGTTATGTATGATGGCTTGAAACAGCTTGGGTTTAAAACAGGCAATATCTTAGAACCCAGTTGCGGAACAGGTAACTTCATGGGCATGTTGCCAGATGAACTGAGTAGCAGCAAATTCTATGGCGTTGAGCTGGATGATTTAACAGGTAGAATTGCAAAGCAATTGTATCAAAATGCAGATATCACCATTGATGGTTTTGAGAACACATCGTTTTCAGATAGTTTCTTTGATGTAGCCATAGGAAACGTCCCATTTGGTGATTATAAGGTTTATGACAAACGTTATGAAAAAGAGAAGTTTCTAATTCATGATTTCTTTTTTGCAAAGACGTTAGATAAGGTTCGAGCGGGTGGTATTGTAGTCTTTATCACTTCAAAAGGCACACTAGATAAAAAAAGTGAAAATGTACGAAAGTATATTGCTCAAAGAGCAGAACTTATTGGTGCAGTTAGATTGCCTAATAATGCATTTAAAGCCAATGCAGGAACAGAAGTTACTAGTGATATTATTTTTCTTAAAAAAAGAGAAAGACCTATTGATATTGATCAAGACTGGATTCACTTAGGCGAGGATGAGAATGGTATTTTGATGAATCAATATTTCATTGACCATCCTGAAATGATACTTGGCAAGATGGCAATGGAATCCACACGATTCGGCATGGCAAGTACATGTATTCCTTTTGAAGATAATGATCTATCAGAGCTACTGTCACAAGCGATGAAAAACCTTGAGGGGAACATATCAGAAATTGATATTGAGACAGAACTGGAAAAGTCAGATGAACATTTACTGGCAGATCCCTCGGTTAGAAATTATAGTTATACAATCGTTGAGGGGGATGTTTACTTTCGTGAAAATTCCATCATGATAAAACCTGCTATAAATGATAGTGACATAATACGCTTAAAGGGCTTAATCAAGCTTAGGGATGCCACTAGGGAACTTGTCAGACTACAGATGGAAGATTATTCAGATGACGAAATAAAACACGGACAGGCCGTATTAAATGGTCTGTATGATGATTTCACAAGGAGACATGGTTCCGTTAATGATAAAAGCAATTCAAAGCTATTCAGTGATGACGTGTCTTATGCCTTACTCTGTTCTTTAGAAAATATTGATGTAGAATCGGGCAAGGTTACCAAAGCAGACATGTTCACAAAACGCACCATAAAAAAGAGAACTGTACCCGATCATGTAGATAGACCCATTGAAGCCCTGGCAATATCAATTGCAGAAAAAGCAAAAGTTGATATGGCTTATATGTCAAAGTTAACGGGTATGCCTGAACAAGTTGTTTTTAGTGATCTCAGAGGTATCGTGTTTAAGAATCCTTCTTATGCAGAAGGTGGCTATGAAGAGCAGTACTTAAATGCAGATGAGTACCTGTCCGGAAATGTAAGAGAAAAATTAGGGGAAGCGAAATTAGTAGCAGAAAAAGATCCAGAAACTTATGGTGTCAATGTCAATGCCTTAGAAAAAATATTACCTAAAGATTTAGAAGCGACAGATATTGATGTAAGGCTTGGTGCGACTTGGATACCAGAAAAAGATGTTGAGCATTTCATCTTTGAAATATTAGATACGCCTGGTTACGCTAAGTGGGATATTAAAGTCCATTATTCATCCTTTACTGCCAACTGGAATGTTGAAGGAAAATCCATCGATCGAGACAACATAAAGGCAAATATGACTTACGGTACAGAAAGAGTCAGTGCCTATAAAATTATTGAAGATGCATTAAACCTATAAGATACCAGAGTTTATGATCGGGTTACTGATAGTGACGGTAAAGTGAAGTCTGAATTAAACAAAAAAGAAACCATGCTTGCAGGGCAGAAACAGGATGCACTTAAAGAAGCATTCAAAGAATGGGTCTGGAAAGAACCCAGCAGAAGAAATCGCTTAGTCAAGCAGTACAATGAAAAATTCAATTCAATCAGACCAAGAACCTTTGATGGCTCGCATATTTCCTTTGAAGGGATGAACCCAAGTATTGTACTGCGTGAACACCAGAAAAATGCCATTGCGCATACGCTATATGGTGAAAACGCACTTCTTGCCCACGCTGTTGGTGCTGGTAAAAGTTACGAGATGATTGCTAGTGCCATGGAGAGCAAAAGACTTGGACTTAGTCAAAAGAGCCTGTTTGTCGTTCCAAATCACTTAACAGAACAAATGGGTGGCGAATTCTTAAAGCTTTATCCTTCAGCTAATATTATGGTAGCCACTAAAAAAGACTTTGAACCGAAAAATAGAAAGAAGTTTTGTGGCAGAATAGCCACAGGTGATTATGATGCAGTGATTATTGGTCACTCTCAATTTGAACGTATACCAATGAGTGTAGAAAGACAGCAAGCAGAAATGGAACGCCAAATTGATGCTGTCTCAAATGGTATTGCAGATCTAAAAGCAAGTAGTGGTGATAATTTTTCAGTAAAGCAGCTTGAAAAAACGAAAAAGTCACTCTCTGTTAAGCTGAAACAATTAAATGATCAAAGCCGTAAAGATGATGTTGTTACTTTTGAAGAATTGGGTGTAGACCGATTAATCGTTGATGAAGCACATAATTACAAAAATCTATTTCTGTATACTAAAATGAGAAATGTGGCTGGTATTGGTCAAACAGAAGCCATGAAGTCATCTGATATGTTTATGAAGTGCAGGTATATGGACGAAATCACCCGTGGTAAAGGGATTATATTTGCTACTGGAACGCCAATATCGAATAGTATGACGGAGCTCTACACCATGCAGAGATACCTTCAATATGGCGCTCTTAAAAAACAAAATTTAGAGCACTTCGATGCCTGGGCTAGTACCTTTGGTGAAACCATCACTGCAATAGAATTAAGTCCTGAAGGCACTGGATATAGACCTAAAACGAGATTTTCAAAGTTTTATAATCTACCTGAACTTATGAATATGTTTAAAGAAGTTGCAGATATAAAAACGGCGGATATGTTAGATTTGCCTATACCTGAAGCAGAGTTTGAAACAGTTGTAATTAAGCCTAGTGAACATCAAAAGGATATGGTCAAAAGCCTTTCAGAACGTGCAGACATGGTAAGGGCAAAGCTGGTTGAACCAACAGAAGATAATATGTTAAAGATAACCAATGATGGTCGAAAGCTCGCGCTAGATCAAAGGCTTATGAATCCAATGTTGCCAAGAGATGATCAGAGTAAGGTTTCTGCTTGTGCCACTAATGTATTTGACCTATGGCATGAAACCCATCACAAAAAATCTGCTCAACTTGTGTTCTGTGATCTATCTATACCAGGTGGTAATAGTGAGTTTAGTGTGTACGATGACCTCAAAGCAATACTTATGGACAAAGGCATACCAAAGAAAGAGATTGCCTTTATTCATGATGCAACCAATGAAAGGCAAAAAGATGAACTTTTTTCAAAGGTTAGAAATGGAGATGTAAGAGTTCTTGTTGGTTCCACCTTTAAAATGGGTGCAGGAACAAATGTACAGGACAAGTTAATCGCAACCCATGATCTGGATTGTCCATGGAAGCCGTCTGACCTAGAGCAGCGAGCTGGAAGATTAATTCGACAAGGCAATGAGAATGAGAAAGTTAAGGTTTTTAGATATGTCACTGAAAACACTTTCGATTCATTTTTATGGCAACTTGTCGAAAATAAACAGCGCTTCATCAGTCAGATTATGACCAGTAAATCACCGGTTAGAAGTGCTGAGGATGCAGATGAAAGTGCCTTGTCATATGCAGAAATTAAAGCACTGGCAACAGGTAATCCCTTAATCAAAGAGAAAATGAACTTAGACGTCCAGGTGAGCAAGTTGAAAATGATGCAATCCAATTATTTCAGCAATAAATATGCTCTTGAAGATAAAATCATGAAGCACTATCCCAATGAAATCAAAAGACTAGAAGATGCCATTCGTGCATACCAAGTTGATCTTGAGCGTGTTGAAAAACAAACAGTTAAAGGGGTAGATGGCGAAAAAGTATTCAATGGCATGAACATTCATAATCAGGATTATGGTCAACTTGAAAAAGAAGATGCTGGAAAAGCGCTACTGAGTTCATGCAAAAAAGTAAATTCAGGTGAAAGTAAACCAATAGGTTCATATCGTGGCTTTGAAATGTCACTTAAATACGACAGCTTCTTTAATCAATTCGACTTATATCTTAAAGGGGCAATGAATCACAATGTAACTTTAGGAACAGATGTTTATGGAAATATTGCAAGGATTGATCATGTGCTGGATAACATGACCAATAGACTTGAAGAAGCAAAGCAGAAATTAGAAATGATAAAGAACCAATTAAAAAGCGCTGAAATCGAAGTCAAAAAACCATTTGATAAAGAAAAGGAGTTGAAAGAAAAAGTGACCAGACTTTCTGAACTAGATAGACAACTCAACATGCTAGAAAATGAACCGATAGAGATAGTTTCTGAGCTAGATAAGGCAAAAGATTACATTATGGATTTCATTGCAAATGAATATGAAGAAGACCGAAAACCCTTTGAATTTGAAAACCTTGAATGCATCGAAATAGCCTATACCACAACAGAAGATGAAAAGCATGGTATACAAGCGACTATTGATTTGGTGAACTTTGCAGTCAATACTTTTGTGGATGATACCTTGGTTCAGACTGATAGCTATGGCAGTTTAAAAGAGTTAAATGAATATGCGCTCCAGCACCTAGATTATGGATCACTTGTTTATGTGGATGAAGTGGACATAGAACGGGTGGAGAAGTTGACTATTGATAAAGATACAGACCTTGACGGCGTGATTGATCGATTTGATAGTGATTTTAGAGATTCATCGGTGGTAACAAGTGGAGATTTAGATGAAAGTATTAAAGAAAAATCGAGTACGGAAAGACCTTCAATATTGGGGCAACTTAAAAAGAATCAGGAGAAGATTAGTGAGTCGGTTGTTCAAATGAAGAGTAAATCGGATGTAGATGTTTGTTTGTAAAATTGGAGTTCCTCAAACACATTAATTTGTGTTTGGGGGACCTTTTTTGGTTGTCCTAACCATCGTACAACAAACGTGATTAGCGTAAAGTTATTGTAGGAAAAAAATATAAAAAGAAAGTCTCTTTC
>CAZOYI010000066.1:0-5116 GCA_964583965.1 uncultured Caldisericota bacterium | reverse complement strand
AAAGGTGGATCCAAATAAATTAGATCAATAGTGTTGTCACCAATATGTTCTTTTAGAATGTCCAAATTGTCACCAAAAAATAGTTTGTTCACCCAAGACCCCTTTTCAAAAAACTGAAACTCTGTTTTTTTGTTGCATTTTGTTGCATTATATTGCTATGCTCACAATTCTAACAAATCATCTAGAGGATCGCTACTTTCTTTGTATTTTATATCATCATTTTTAAAAGTCTTCCATATAGATAGGGCAATATTTAATTTGTTCTTGGATTCCTTGTTGTTTAACTCTTCCTTGATAATTTCTTGACATTTGTCCAATAACTTTTTTTGTTTAAACCATAAAGCCCTGTTAATTCCGTTTTTAATTCGATTTAGTTCTTCTTGGAAGCACAAATCTTTCTTCCATCTCCAGAGTGTAACTCTGTCAATCCCTAAGATTTCCGCTATTTCTGTATTCGTTTTACCTTGTACTATCAACATCAATGCTTTTTCTTGCTTAAGTTCTAAACTATTTTTTTTTGCCATTTTTTAACCTTCTTTCTAGACTAGTAAAACTTTTTTATCTTGCTATTTTTTATGTTTCAATTCTTCTTTATTATCAAGCTGAGCGTTATATTAATTCTATAGGTTCTAATCCCTAAGGGTAGTACTAGATTGAATTAAAAATAAGTCCTTGTTTTGACTGATAAATGCTGGGAATCATGTAAACTAACGATTGAAGCCAATTCTCTGAAATCATTGATCAAAAGGTTCCAATTAATAATCTTCTGCTCCACCATCTCCCCTAACGCATAATCCAACTTTCCCCTATTTTCTGTATAATGGTTGTATCTACTTGGTTGGATAGGAGTTTTCAATGAAAACACTGCATTTCTTTTTGTGCCTGAGTCTGACGATTGGGTTGTGTTTTACTGGATGTACGGGTAACAATAAAAAAGTGATATTTCACGAAGATCAACAATTCATACTGGACTCACTTGCAATTGACTTTCATGAAAATCTGAAAACTACAGACAAGGTGCCGGTTTTAACGAAAGCATCTGAAAATATTCAAATTGAAGGACTTGTATCAGATCTGTATCATTTGGAACTGCACACACCAATCTCTGCAAAATCTCTTGCAACATTTCATTTGGAGGATTCGAAACTATTTGAAACATCTGGTAATGAGTGTCTTACTGTTGGCATAGGAATAGAAGTTGAGAATGCGAAAGAAACAACCATATTGTTTCGACATCTTGACACTAGCATAGATAATTACGATGTTTTTGCTCAATTTGTACCTTCTGATTACCAAGAGAGTACGATTTTGGGTGCGAGCAATAGCAGTGAAACTTCAACTCCTCCTGTATTTACTTCACTATATATTGGTTTATTCCGACAAATTGCAGAAGGTGGATCAAGTAATAGCTGTAAAGTGTTTTTTCCATCTCCAGCGAAGAACGAACAAGATCATACGACCACCGTAGAAGAAAGAGAATCCTTTGTTCGAGAAGTGGAAAAAATCCTTCAAAACTATATCAACAAAGGCTATCAATTTAACCAGGAACCTTTACGCCCATTTCACATTTACTTCCAAAACCTCGGCAGCAAGGGATACTATATAGAAGGAGATACATCCAATTCTTCTTCTACCTCTATTTTCAACTCTGTCCATCAAGGTTGTATCTATTTGAGCAGCAGCTTTTTACAAAATGGAAGTGTATCGAATGATGTTCAACCTACTTTAGCCCATGAAATGTTTCATCTTGTGCAATCTAGCTACGCACCGATATCACGTCGCTCCAGGTGGCTCGATGAAGCAACTGCCTCCTATTATGAATGGGATGTAAATCGAAATATTCCTGCATCCACTACCGAGCAATGGAAACATCTTTTGGATGGGATTATACCTCGCAAAAACGATTCCATGAATGGCTATGCAAGAATGCCACTCATAGAATACTGTGTGAATCAACAAACTGAAATATGTATCGTAGAGGCATATCAAGAGGGTAGTTTAAATGGGGATTGGGAAAGCGCTATCTATTCTTTGTTTCCAAATTCTCCACAAAACTGGGTTACCGATTTTTATACCCAGTATTTTTTAGGCCGAATTGCTTCAAGCTATAGTCCAATGGAGCTGTACACTGAAATTGTCGCTAGAAATGAATCCTTTTCTTCCATAGGCTCAATGATGCAACTCACTATCCCTGCTCAGAATGAAGCTTCTACTTCCCTTTCCATTCCACCTTGGGGCGTACGATGTCTCGCTATAACAATAGACAACAAAGACCTAAGCCGAAAAAGAAGTGAATGGGATCTTCAAATTGAAATTCAAGGAAATGTTTCCGTTGGGGCTGTTGTGTTGCAAGACAATAAATCCACTATTCACCAAAACATTCAGGTTGTTACCATCAATAATCTTTTAAAATTGATCGAAGAAGATGCAAAATTTCTTGTATTCCTGGTAGGTTTAGAGAATTCCTTACAAGAGAATTGTACGTGCACAGCAACCTTACTTCCTAGTCATTAAAGTACCGACAACACTTTTTTTCAGCGAGAGTTATTGCTGCTTTTCATTTTGTGCATACTCATAACCATAATATTGAACGCATATTGTTAAATGGATTATAGTTTGTAACTTTTTCCCCTTGACTTCTTGGAATCCTTGTTCTACATTTATTTCAAGTTAAAAAAAGGCTTCACAAACCTACGAAACCATGAAAAAGAAAGGATGTGAAAAATGAAATATAGAAAATACATCACAGCTTCCCTATGCTTGATTTTTTTACTATCCGATTTTTTGCTTACCACCTCGAAAGCCATTACAACAGAACCAACTACAACCATTGTGATAGAAGATGCTGAGGAAAAAGAAAATGGATGGTACTGGGAGCCACCTGCTATCACTTTTTTTTGTTCACATCCCTCTGCAAAGGTGTACTACTATTTCAATGATAACGATTGGGGGCTGACAGTATACGATGGGGAACCGATCGATTATCTTGATGAATATACCAAATACAATGGAACACCTGGAAAGTACATCATCCGAATCTCCTATTATTCTGTTGTAGGAGATATCAAAGAAGAAGTTCAGTCATTTGATCTGAAGGTAAATAGGGTACAACCTGAAATCATTCTTGATCAGCCTTCAGAAACTGACTTTGAAACCAATGAAGATTCCATATTGATTGAAGCTCGTGGTGTCCTTATTGCAATCATGGACAAAGGAGAAAGAGTTTTAGTATGCGATGTGACACTTTTTATTAATGATGAGAAAATACCCATCGACACGAACACCTGTTCTATAAAAAAAGAAGTTCCTTTACAGCTGGGAGAAAACCAAATCAGTATTACTGTTAAAGATGCTTCAGGTAGAACCAAGGAGATACTTCTTCAGGTGTACCGATATCAAGATCCAGCAGAAGGCAATCAAATCGAACACTATTCCGTTTTAATCAAGGGGATGTGTGCATAATTTTGGACTCTAAAAGTCAAAAGTATGTGAGTATATTTTCAAGAGAACAGCGAATGAAAGTGATTGAGTTGTACTTGAAGAAGAATAAAAACCTCTTTAACCACACAAATCCATGCCTGCACTCAAGCAGTCCAGCCTATCAGCAAGTACTCGCCCATCACTTCCGCATTGCCATCCAAGGACCAGTTATGCCCCTCTAATACAAACAAATCAAGTTTCTACACTTCTTGTCACTTCATTTATATTTTGTAACTTTATTTTCTTGACAATTTCAAATCATTGTTCTACAGTTTTTCACAAGAAATAAAAACTCATAATTATTGCGGAGTCCCATGTTTTTGCTGTTTTTCATTTTTTTAAAATGAACTTTTTGGTAGGTTCTGAACGGAGACCTGTATGAGGATTCGTGACTAGTGTTTAGCGGAGTTGTTATTGTGAACACTCTACCGACTTAACAACGCTAGTATAATGTTAACAAAATGTATGAAACTCTCAAAGGAGTATAAAGAGTGAGTATTTTTATAAAAGCTTATCAAAAGTTTAAAACCAGTGGAGACGCAATATTGGACCAATTGTTACTAGAGTTTGAAGATTTTAAAAATTTCATATCATGAAAGGAGTGGATGTTTTGAGTTTACACAAAAATATGGATAGACCCATATTTTTGGTCAAGATTAAGAGAAGGGGCGTTGTGCTTGTATGAAAAAAATAATTTGTTATGGTTTAGTATTTTTAGTATCGTTTTTTCAAATTGGATGTACTGAGTCAACAAGTAATAATGAAAGCGATGGCCCAAATTACACGCATCTTTTGATCAAATCAATGGGAGACAGTGCTTTGCTAATTAGCATTAAACGGGGTGAAGAAGGAGGTATTCCTCAATACTACCGTTTAGACCTACAAAACTATACAACAGAAATAGTTACGTCTGCAGAAGGAAGAGTTTTCGATTTGCAATGTTATAAATACGATGAATTTGACCTAAACAACTTTATTGCCAGAAACTCACTCAACCATTATTCAAATGAAGCTGAAATTGGGTTATTCCAAAATACATATACTCCTTTAATTCAAGATCCATCGGCATCTCTTCTTTATGATTCCATTAAAGACAACAAATGTATTTATAGCATTGAATCTGAAAGTAGTAAAAATGATCCTGATGATTACATGGATTTAGAAGACTCTGTTTACATAATGAATAGAGATGGGACAAACAAAAAAGCAATACCTCTAGGTGTTAAAGCAATTGTAACAGAATATAAAAGACTTACATCTACAATAGGATGCATATATGCTCACAATGCTGGTCCAGAAAGACTTGGTATTACAGCATTGATAAATTTTGAAACTGAGCAAGTAAAACTATTCATGGAATCAGGCAAAAACTATTATATAGAAGGCGTAACAAATAATGCAGTTTTAATGAAAGAATCTGATATTCAAGCAAATACTAATCGTTTCTTTTTGGTAAATGCAGATGGCACCGAAGAACCTGATTTGTTTCATATAACAGTTAAAGATGTTTATGAAAGCCAATATAGCTTAATGGACGTTCAAGGAAACCGTTTCTTTTATGGATATATTGGTCTAGACAACTATTTTTCTGTTTGTTGTTTCAATTTTTCAACTATGAAATTAAGTACCATTCTAC
>CAZOYI010000065.1:0-1781 GCA_964583965.1 uncultured Caldisericota bacterium | reverse complement strand
GCATCAACGTCAACATTATCAGAAACATCCTCACCGGTCACGATTTCTTTTCTTGCTTTTTCATGACAATCATTGTCTCTGTCATAGGGGCAAATTTGTATGTTGATGCTACGATCATTGGGGTAACGTAAACAAATAGCATGAAGTCCTGTTTTTGCAGCTTCATTTGTTAAAACTGTATAGTAATCAGGTGTTGCACCTGTTCCTGGTAAAAAAATCCATAGCGTGTCTGTTTTCTGATCGTTTGAATCGGAAACACAAACATAATGGGGTTCATTCCATTTCTGAATAGAAGAATCTGCCTGTGAAGGTTCAATCCATCTGGATAGTATAGATGTTTCTGTGTTTGCTTGCACAAAACCAGTCGAAACAATTGACCAATGACTTTCAAAAAGAATCCAACTTGAAAGAACAATACATAGAAATACCAGGATATACTTTTTCATGCTCCACCTCACTACACTATTGTACAAGATTCTTACTTGTTTTACACAACAACACACAAAAAAGTTACATCCTTAGTCGCAGCCTTCTGTCCAGTCCATCGAATTGGAAATAGGCTTATAGAAAGAGTAAATCAATTCAGAAGATAAGCCTTAAACACTTTACCTTTCCATATTTGGATGGTATATAGATAGAAAATCTTAAAATTTGCACATTGTATATTGACGAAACATTGTAAAAGCCTTACAGGAGGATTGAATGAATAAAGACCGATATGCAACCGAAGACCCTCGTATGAAAGAAGCCAGATCAGCCCTTGAAGGTGGATTTTGGCTCCTCGTAGTTGCTGCCTATCTTATCATTAGCTTTGTCTTTCACATCTGGCATTTTTCATGGATCATCTTTATCATCGCTGCTGCAATTCAGCAAATTGTTCGTGCCATCTATTTATACAGACTCCCTAGCCCTCCTTCAAATGAAAGAAGCATAGAGGATCACAATGAATCATAAATCTATAGCTCTCTCAGCCATCATAGTCTGGTCCATTGTAGCCATCCTTTTTAGTGGAATTTTTATCTATTTGCTTGTTGGTGGCTCTTCCAAATTTACCCCACTTTCCAAACGCTTCGACACCGAAACGATTATTGAAAACAAGACATTGAATAGTAACGATATTCATTCCCTAGACATTGATTGGGATGCTGGACAGATTCAACTATTGCCTGCTACAGGACAAGAAATTACGATCACCCAATCTTCCTACTATCAAGTGGAACCGTTTCAATCTTCCATACAGGGAAGTATTCTTGAAATCCATCAAGTCGATTCAACTTTTCACGTCTTCCCTTTTTCTCAGCTCCGTTCATCAAATTTAACCATAGAAATCCCCCCCATGTACCTGGAAACCTTTCAACTCTCTCTCACCAGTGGAAGCTGCACTGGACAAGAAATAGCAGCAGAACATCTATATATCTCTATTACATCAGGCAGAGTATCTTTAGATGGACGGTTTCAGAACATTACCTCCAATCTTACTAGTGGAAACGTTTCTGTCGCAACCAACACATTTCCCGACAATGTATATGTAGATATGACAAGTGGAGACATGGCATTAACAATTCCCGAAAATGATGGGTTTCAATTAAAACTCGACAAAACATCAGGAAAATTCCAAAGTGATTTTGACTTCCTAGTCAACCCAGATCAAGAAGATATATACATCTACAAATCCACATCTACTCGCCAATATTCTGTTGATATGACCAGCGGTCATTTTGAACTTAGGAAAATACAACCTAGCCATTCAAATATAGAATCAAACACATGATAAGTTCCAC
>CAZOYI010000064.1:0-3763 GCA_964583965.1 uncultured Caldisericota bacterium | reverse complement strand
CAGCAGGATATCGGGAAGTGAAAACGTTACTTTACGCTTGTAGGTTGCTATGATGGGAATTAAAGTATAGATGAGGAAGACAAGAAGGATATAGAGGAGAAGATATGCGTCTTGCATTTGAAAAGGTAGATCAGGGTTTCTGCTAGAAAGAACCATGTGCATGATATAGATGCTGGAAGCTACATTGAATAAAAATCCAACAAGCATGCTTGCGGTCCATTTTTTCTGTGTGGAGATAAGAAGTAAGAACAGGTTGAAGAACAGGAAGTAGAGCATCAGTATCCAAACTGACATGGACGGATCTGTAATGGTTACGATGGGAAGATATCCACCTATGATTGCAAACAATGTAATGGTTTCTGCTTGGTAACGCAGGGAAAGAACCAGGGCAAGAATGGTATTGAGAACGCAAAGTAGAAGGGCAATTTCAATGGATAAAATATGCAGGGTGAAATAGCTTAATGAGGTGGCTCCATACAGAATAGCAATGCCTCCGCTAGTAAGGGCAATGGAAAAAATAGAAGTAACCTTACGATTGATCCATTCACCGACTGCAAGTAGTATGCCACCAAGGGCAAAAATGACAATTCCTTTTAGAAAAGGAGTGAGTAACACATACCCATAACGAGAAAGGGCAATGACAGCAATGAGCAAAAAAAGGATTCCGATTTTGCTGAAAATATTGAGTCCAATAAGGGATTCTATATTCCCCTTTTTTAAGGCTGCTTTGTATTCTTCATCAAGTAGACCTTCTTTTTCCAATTTTGCTTTATCGCTTGCCTGTTCTTCGGAATACGCTTTTGCTTGTAAAGCAAATTCAGATTCTGCGGTTGTTACTAAAACATCGATCCGACTTCGCAGATCTTCTAGCTCTTTATACACCGTTTCTGCAGCAGAAATTCTGTGTTCCTGCAGAGTTTTGTATAGTTTGTCGATATGGTGGTTTGCTTTTTTCTCAAAGGCCTTCAATCGGTTTAATCCGGTTTCTGTTTTGGCAGCAAAGTAAAGTTCGATGCGCTGATTTGCAGCTTGCAAAAGATGCATTTTTTCATTGTAGATCTGTTCATACAGTGCATTTTTCAGAGATTGGTTTTCTTCTTTCAACGCATGAGTTTGTGTAGATTCTTTTTGAAGTTGTTCTTGGGTTTGATCCAGCTCCTTCTTTAAATGTTGGTTTTCGTTCACCAAATCTTTGTTTTCAAGAGCTTTCACTTCTTCTTCCATAGCAGACATTAACTTCTTCTGACTTGTCAGAAGGTTTTTCATTGATTCCATTAAAGACATATCATCCCTCCGTTTACCAGCAGTTTGCTGGGTAACAACGTAACCAGACTATATCATTCCAACCTGTCAAAAATTATAAGAGCTTTGGTGTATGTATAAAAGCTCTTTTTGAGAAAGAGAAAACTTCTGCTGTTTCAATTGTTAGTAATGAAACAGAACATAATACCCATATTTTACGACAAAAGATGAAACTGCCAAATGTTTAGCTTGAATTAAATGTCCGATTCAAAAAATGGATTTTATGTGCAACATAGTACTGTAAATATTTTACAGTTAGGTGTTATGTGACATTTATACAAAAGTTTTCCAAGATGCGGGGATTGCAGACTGTTTTCGCTATTTCGGAGATTTTGAAACATCACTTACTCAAAAAGTCTATAACGACAATCGGAATAGCGATTTGTTTGGTAAGGAGAACGAACCATTACCACTTCGGAACGATCAAAACATCGAATAGTAATGACACAGCTGCTATACGATTTTGTAAAGATTCCAGAATTTAAACATTCTTAAGATATTATTTCATACCAAAAACTATGATTGACAGAGCCATCTTTCTAGATATAATAAATCGTATGTTGTATTAAGATTATGAAATAATATGAACACATGATAGACCATATTGTTAAAGCTTTGATGAAGACTAGAAAGAGGTAACATGCTAACCCAAACTGAAGAGAATTTCCGAACCAATTTTTCCGATGGCACGGAATCCAATTGGAGAGATTGGAAATGGCAATTAAAACACTGTATCCGTTCTGTAGAAACATTTGAAAAGGTATTGGGAATACAATTCTCAGAAGAAGAAAAAGAAGATCTTCGAAAAACAACAGACAAATTCCCCGTTTCTATTACACCGTACTATTTATCTCTTATTGATACGAGCAATATAAAAGAAGACCCCGTTTTTCGGCAAAGCTTTCCATCGGTTCTGGAACTAGAAGTATCTCGCTGTGATATGAAAGATCCGCTTTCGGAAGACGCGGATAGTCCTGTTCCCGGAATTACGCACCGATACCCAGATCGCGTTTTATTTCTTGTAAGTAACACTTGTGCCATGTACTGCCGGCATTGCACGCGAAAGAGAAAAGTAGGAGACATCGATAGTATCCCTGACAAAGAACAAGTTTTAAAGGGGATTCAATACATCAAGGATACTCCCCAAGTTCGAGATGTTCTTTTAAGCGGAGGGGATCCATTTTTATTGTCCGATGAATATCTGGATTGGATTTTAGCTGAACTCCAGGCCATTGATCACGTGGAAGTGATCCGTATTGGATCGAGAGTTCCTGCTGTATTACCTTTCCGTATTACAGATTCTCTGGTGAATGTATTGAAAAAACACCAGCCGATATGGGTAAATACGCAGTTTAATCACCCGCGGGAAATTACAAAATCGTCTCGCACTGCGTTGCGAAAACTGGCAGATGCTGGCATTCCTTTAGGGAATCAATCTGTTTTATTAGCAGGAGTGAATGATTGTCCTAGAATTATGCGGGCTTTGGTGCATAAATTGGTAGCCAACCGAGTCAGGCCCTACTATTTGTATCAATGTGATTTGTCTGAGGGACTTAAGCATTTCCGGACACCCGTCGGAAAAGGGATTGAAATTATGGAAAGTCTGATTGGTCATACAAGCGGTTTTTGTGTTCCCAGATATGTTATTGATGCCCCAGGTGGGGGCGGAAAAATACCCGTGATGCCTAATTATTTAATTTCCTGGTCGACCAATAAAGTGATTCTTCGAAACTATGAAGGAATCATTACCACGTATAAAGAACCCGATTCTTACAAACCAATCTTTTGCAATCGCGATTGTGAAAACTGTGATTTGCAATTGAGCTTGGATGATGCAGATGAACAAAAAGCGTTGGGAGTAGAGAAACTGCTGTCCGATTCCGACGATGCTATTTCCCTCATTCCCTCCGAAAACGAACGAACGGATCGACGATAAAACCAAATGGATACGATTGAAAGATTTCAAGGTTCTGTCCTTCAACATGGAACATCCAGCAACCGTATATATGTCATGGAATATCCTTCTTCTATGAAGGAAGATTATCCTGCCCAATTGAAAGACTTTGCTCGCATTAGGGGGTATACCAAGATCATATGCAAGATCCCCAGTTGTTACAAAGACTTCTTTTTCGATCATGGCTATATGGAAGAAGCGATTATTCCGAAATTTTATGAAGGCAAAGAGAAAGCTCACTTTTTGTCTTTCTACTTGGACCCTTTTCGTCAAAAAGAAGAAATGAAGGAGAAATATCAACATGTCCAACAAATTGCCCAGGACAAAAGAGGTACTTTCCAACCTTCCGTAGGTTCCAGGGGAATTCTTGTGAAACAATGTACACCTCAGGATATTCCCACCATGGCGGCTCTTTACAAAACTGTGTTTCCCTCGTATCCCTTTCCTATTGATGACACGGATTACCTCTACAAAACCATGATGGATAATATTGACTATTACTGCGTG
>CAZOYI010000063.1:0-6543 GCA_964583965.1 uncultured Caldisericota bacterium | reverse complement strand
TAGTCCAAGCTTTTACTGACAAAAACCAATAGCTCAGTCATCTTCCTTTACACAGAGATACTTGTTTCTATTTACGAAACAAGTATCTCTGTGATAGTGCCACCAAAAATATCTTCAGCATGCATCATCAGTTTATCTTTTTCTTAGGTTAAGTCAGGGTAATGTCAATACATATAACTTTTATGTTAATTAAATGCTCTTCTGGTATGCACTCTTCAAGATCTTGTTGAAGTTGATCAATTTGTTTTCCTTTTGCACCTGTGTAGAAAACTAAATATATCCCATAATTAGGTTTTCCGCAGTTTTCTGAACCATGTCCCATGTATTTCTCAACTAACTGTTCGCCTATACTCTTTTCTAAATCCTGATTCCAATCGCCCTTGCATTCTACTTGCACTTGGAAAATCGGATTCTTTGTATATGCAATGCAAATATCAACCAAATTTTTACCTTCGCACTTTTCACGAGTTAGCTCCAAGTCATTGCTATACTTATTTGCTAAAAGGTTCCTAATATAGTCTCTGCAATCGGGTTCATTCTTATGTGTAATCCCATTTTTTTTGTTATCATTCCAAAATGGATTTTTCTCGGAATTTCGATTTGCTTCTATCTCATTCTTCAACAAGTCAATCCTTCGCTTTACTTCGAAAAAAAACATTTTGTTATCAAGGATTTGATTGGATTTCAGTAATTTTTTTAACTGATCAAGTCCGTACTGCACTTGATTTGAGTCGCATTCTTTCTGTGTTTTCTCAGCTAGTGCTTGGTACATATAATTGATCCATATATCTTGTTTAGTCTTTCTTCTTTCCATCAAATTCTTTATTTCAATTAAATCCAATCTTTGGAGCAATTCTTCGCGTACAAACTCTGCACAATCGTCTATAGGAGACTGAAAACCGCTTCTATAGACAATGGATTGTTCTGTATTAAATTGATCCATCATGAAATCTGAAATTCTTACCTTGTACTCACTTTCAAAATTTTGAAATTGGTGTTTAATTAATTGATACAAGCTGATGAGCATTGTTTTGCTAAATGAGGCGCTATCATCGCCTTGAATTGCTTGTATTGTTTTTATTGTCGATTGATTGTCAATGTTGATTTTGAGAGCACTAAGCTTTCCAAGTAGCTCAGAATCAAGTGTAAAATGATAGACAGTTAGAAAATTCTCAAGAAAAGCATCTAATAAACCTTTTTTATTCGAGAAGTCGAGATTCGCTAATTTTTTCAAGCAATGTAAGGAATTCTCTTTTGCAATGTAATCATCCATAAGCTTTTTGTGTTCAGATATGCACAAATTAGCTATAGAATTGATGAATTCATTTAATGTGGATGCTGCAAAACTCTCTTTCTCTCTTTCAAACTTTGTTAAGAAGTTACCTTTTTTAAAATTCAGATAATCATTTTGACGGAGGAAAGCATTGATGAACAAATATCTAACATAAGATTTGTCTTTAACAAATAATGCTTCAATATCAAAATCTTGATTTAGAAACGTTGCCACGCTATAAACAATGTCGATTTTCCTGTAACCAGGTAGAGTTTTAGCTAGATGCTCAATTGTAAGATTTTTTGCATCTATGATCTCTACAAAAGGCAATTGCGCCAGAACTGTTTTCAATCTTTCAAATGTGTTATCTTTAAAATATCGGAAATCTTTCGGATTGAAAAAATATAAAATCTGTGCAATGTAGTATAATCTACTAAAATCTTTTAAAATTTCTTGATCTGGTAAAGCGAAGTTTTTTTCATTTTTGTCCAAAATCTCTCTTTGTTGTTCTTCCTTTTGTTCTTTCTCTTTTTCAGCATTTAGTTCCCATTTGAAAGGTTTATGGTTCAGTCTTTCGTTCATTATATCTTGAAAAGAATACATTTGAGCTATTCTGACTAAGTCTGGGTCTATCTTTATTTCTTCAGTTGTCTTTAAATCCAAAGCATTTTTAAAAAGAATCTTATTTTCTTCATTTGATCTTGAGGGAGCCATTGTATCAAGAATAATTGAAAACGCATTGGTTGGCTTTCGGTAATTATAAAAATTCAAAAAACTCGCATAGATGTTCTTAGTCTTGAGATTAGAAATATTTTCAACATACATTTTAAATAGCATATTGGTTAATTCGTCAATGCGTATTTTATCGTTCAACTCTTCGTTTATCTCGGTGCGAAAAGACTGAAAACTAATAGTTTCATGCTCTTTAAGAAACTGTTCTCGTGCTATTTGAAGCTTATCGTATATTTTTTCAGCTGATAAACCTTTCTTATACTTGGAAAGAGTTTCTGCATAGAAATCATCTACAAAACCTTGTACATTCTGTGGAAGATTGTTACTCTCTTCTTTATTACGATATTGAAACAATTTCTCAATTAACTCTTCTTTATTCTTGTAGTTTAGATTAAGTAAATACCAACAATGCCCCCCAACATATGTCTGATACGAGAATAAATACTTGGGTAGTTCTCCTATGTCAATCTTATTAGGAACCAAAATACTCAGTATACTGTCCTTAATTCTATCAAAAGCGTCTTTCATTTCTTTGCTTTTAGTTAAATCAAGGATTTTTATCAGAGTATCAACTTCATGTTTAAGCAAACCAATAATAGGTACTGCTATATAGGGTTCAATTCCTTCGTATTGTGTTAAAATAAGATTCCGAAGAAAGTTCATCATATTTGTACTCAGCTTGTTAGCATTAGAAACAATACTAACAACAAATAGTAGGTAATGATTTTGTAAGGGTAAACTTTGACTAATCTCTTCTTCAAGAAAACCATCAAGTTCTTGGGTGTAAAAACCTTCAAGACTAAAAGTATATTCTTTACTAAAAAAATATGGATGGGTTCTAGCATATTTTTTGATTGCAAGAATGACTTTCTTTTTCAATTCAACCCCGAAAGTTGTATTATCACCATGTATCAACTGATAATAGGGATCAATTCTTATAAATCGCTCATTGCCCGTTAAAGAACATAACCACGAAAACACTCCCCTGAGATCAATTGGAACATTATTATTAGGAGCAAACATGCTAATTATATGATCTTCGAAAATCATTAGACTACAGTCGTTCATTAAACTCATAAAAAAAGAGGCTAAAACAAACTCAGCGATGGTTCTATGAATAAATGTACCTTGTACAAATAGTTTGGAGTTTAAGGTTATCTGAAGATTTTCCAAAGAAAACTTGGGGTTATCAGCTATTTTCTCTAAAATATCATTATCAAAACTCTCCACACCTGAGAAAAAGAAATAATAGGATAAATACCCTGCACATTTGATATACACATCTTCGCTAATCACGTTAATGCGATTATTTTTATATGATTGATTTCTTTCTTTACAGAATTCAAAAATGTAGCGTTGAAACAATTCCTTCTTAGACTTTATCTCCAATTCTTTTTTGTTGTAAAGCTCTGAAAGCATAGTAAAGGTCTGTGGATTTTCCAAAAAACCAAATGAATCAAATTTTCTTATGAACTCGGAGGGATTATTAGTTTTTGATACTAATTCCCTCGCGAAGTCTTCCTTTTGCTCCTTATTTAATTGGCATATTCTAAAAACTTTGATATCCCAAGAAACATATTCACTTAATCCTAGTGTATCGTCGTCTCCGTACCAATCCATTTCTCGACAAGTAATTACTATGTTTCTATTCGGGTATCTAGTACTAATTTCATGTCCGATCTTATCGCAAATAAAGGTCTTATCTGGTGCCAAAGCACGGTACTCGTCAAACCCATCAAGTAGTAAAGTATTCTCATTGATCTCTAGGTTGAGTGAAAGAAACTGCTGAACCGTAAGATATTTAGAGATGGTTGGATTGCATTTATTATAGTTTTTTAACAGTGTTGTTTTTCCACTCCCCGGTGCTCCAAGAATTACTACGAAGTTGAATGTAGCAACAAGATCTTTAAACAAAAACAATTGGTTGTTTTCTGGATCAATGGTTCTAAGAAACAAATCTATGTATTTCTTCATAAGAGCACTCTATCCCATATATCAGGAATTCTTGAATCAGGACGATAGGTTAATAGATGTTTATACAACCAGCAATACTTCTGTAAAATATGACATATTCTTCTTTCATCAACATTTTTCTCCTTTTTTTTGTCTGCAAAATGATTGATTTTCAAAGATAAGACTCTTCCATACTCAATAATTTGCACTTCATTGGCTTTAGCCAAAAAATCAATATACACTATATCTTCGCCCACTGAGTTGAAACAGGGTTGCATCCCAAATGTCTCATTACTAGATAAGCTGTAGTAATTTCTTATTGTTTCAAACTCTTTTTTAGAAGTTCCGATGATTGGCCAATCTATACTTCGGTTTTCGATTTTTACAGATTTCGATAGTCCATTAGTAATTATATCACCATATTCTTTTGAGTTTTCTAAGTCAGAACCAAGTGCAAATCCTCCCCTAATAAACTCTTTGTTTTCTAAAATGTACTTCAATTGAAGATTTCCAACAGAAGTGATTAAAGCTGGTAAATCCTCAGTACGCTGACTTCTCCTTATTTTCAACAGTAGTCCGTCTGAAATAATTCTAACATCCCACGCTTCACTTTCGACAAAAGTATTGTGAAACTTTCTTAAAAGCTTAAGAAGTTCTTCATATTCTTTATTTTGAGACTTATCTGAAAAACCCAAAATATCTAACCAGAAGTATAAGGTTTCTTTATCAGCGCTAGCTTGAGTATCAAGTGGCTCAACTTTCTTATTTGGGTTAAAACCATCATTACTCATCGCATTATCCCCTCCTGTTTCTGAACTTCCAAACAAAAAGAAATTCTTTTTCAATACCACAGTCATCCATCAAACCAAAGATCTTCGAGGTGTTCTTTTTTAGGAAGATTATTATTCCTGAGTCTAAAATATTCATGGAATAAAGGTAAATGATACTTGTGTACATTCAATTTCAAACACTATCAACTCTACGACGAATCTCTTTCACTAATAGGTCAATTTGTGTGCACGAGGATTTTTCTGAAGGCTTATTGATTTCATTTCTTTTATGTTCTTTTCTTTTGATATCAATAATTTTAAAAGCATTTTCTTCATCACCAAACTTTTTCAGTTTGGCGTATATTTCTTTGTCATTCTTATAATCCGACTCCGTAAACTTCTTACATCTGTGAGATCCTCGATTTGTTTTTTCTTTAAAAACTTTACAAAAATGCTTACAACACTTTTGCGAGTCTTGATTGGCTGGTATTGTTCCAAAATATGCTAAAAACCATGCTTCGATGCAGGGATTAGACCATGCTACAAAAATGCCATTTTTTTCGGCTGATTCCACTATTTGATCAAAATTTGGTCGGTTATCATAATCTAAAACAATCCATGGTTCTCTAAACTGAGAGTCTTTTGATAAAACTGACAAACATTTGTTTACAAGATCCTCTGTTCTTTCTTTTGGCATAATCTTTATAACGAGATTTCGTCTTAAATCTTTAGGAATTTCGTTACGTAATCCTTCAAGATAGTTCTTTTCTGTTTCATCTGTATCGGTAAAAACTAAATAGTATTTTAACTTAGGTTTCCGAACACGTGTTTGATCTCTTGTTTTCCGTTGACCCTTTCGTTGATTTCTTGACATTTCTATTGATCCTTCATGGAAAAAATGGATCTTACAACCGGTATAGCACCATATCTTCCTAATAGATAATTCTTCATGTAATCTGCATCTTTTCGAATTTTTACCCCACCTTCTTCTTTAAAATCAGCCAAGGAGTACAGTGAAGAAACTCCATCAATATCCTTTTCGGTAAACCAGATTTCATCCCGCCTAAGAACTCCGCTTAGTAGAATCCAAACATCGTGAGTAGTAAAAACAATTTGCGCATGGTTAATATTTATTTCTGGATCCATAAAAGTAGTCAAAATGTTTCGGACTAATAATGGATGTAGTTGTACATTTAACTCGTCTATAAACAATATTCCTCCTTGTGCAAAGATGCCTTTTAAGACAGGATGTAATACAAACATCTTCCTAGTGCCGGCAGATTCTTCATGAAAAGGGAGTGTCTTTGTCTCCTCTGAATGGATCATTCGATGAACTGCTTCAATCTTTATTCTCTTCTTATCCTGTTCGGTTTGCAGTTTTTCAAGTCGCTCAACTTGAAAGTCAATGATGGAGTTATCAAAAGAGGACAAATATTTCACAACCTCTTTTCTTGCTTCTATATTTTCAACAAAATCCGACGAAAGAAATGATGATCGGAATATATTCTCAACTTCATTGGAAGAATCTACGATTGCATTATGTGAAAACCAATCCCGGACTACTTTCAATAGCTTGATTTTTAATTTTGCTCCAAGTGAAACAATTAGAGACTCTGGCTCAAGAGCTATTTTTAAATTTTCTTGATCCCGCTTTGGAATTCCTTGTAAGTCTAACTCATCATTCTTTGTATTCCTGTAAAATATTCGCTTATAATCTCCCCTTGACGATTTAGCTCGAGTATTTAACCATTCTTCAACAATACCATGCTTGTTGACACTAAAGCCATAGTTGATAGTCTTATTTTTTTCTTCATC
>CAZOYI010000062.1:0-8663 GCA_964583965.1 uncultured Caldisericota bacterium | reverse complement strand
GTGGATTCCCAACTCATCCCACCTAAAAGGCCAATTGTTTTCATGATGTGTTCAACCTATATATGGGTAATTGATGACGCTAAATAATTGTTTTTTAATTATTTGATTAATGGCAAGATTGATCTTGAACCAAATATTTCTCGAAGCTTGACAAAAAATTATTTTAAAATGGCACCTATTCATATAGAACAGGTGCCAAATTTCATATTCAAATTACATAATAAAGTCAAGATTTTTTAATTATTTGCACACTGTCTGCGATAATAAAGTCATTAACCTCATCATCGAAAGCATTGTTTTCAATATAATTTCCAGTTACAAGTATCAAATCGCCTTCACTAACACTATCTTCAAGCTCTATGAAATATAATCCAGGGCAAATAACGCAAAAGGATTGGTAAGGATCAATGTTCAATTTTTGAGATTCTAGATCAAAAGTGCACTTTTTTATTTGAAAAGATGTGATAGTATAATCACAGTCATTTTGGACAATTGGTTTGCAAGTGACAATCGCATTCTCAGTACAATATTTCATAACTACCTCACTGTTTTTTGTGAATGTGTCATAATTGTTTACAAGTTTTACCCATATAATTGCGGAGGCTAAAGCCTGTCGCGAAAGATCAGTTTGAATGATATAATCAAAAACAAATATTTGATCTACAAGCTATACTTGATTTTAAATCTTTACAGATTGAAAGAGGAAGGGCGATATATTTCACCCTTCCCCCTATGATTATCAAAATCTAGAAAGCCGGTTCTTCTTTTTCAGTCTCCTTCACAGGCACACAAAATGCGTAACTATCATAATCATCATCTTCAGAATTTTCATTTTCGAGTCCAGTGCATATTTCTATAGATGATGCAACTATATTTGTATATCTGTTTACTGTTCCGTCACTCTTTGGTTTCTCTACATGATCGATATGTCCGAGAACTTTGCATCGGACACCTTTTTTAATATTTTGAATGATGCTATTTACTTGATCACCAAACATGACGATATTGTGCCATATTGATTTTGTACCATGATCGCCATTAGGCTTGATAAATGGGATCGTAGTTGCGACACTAAATCTACACATTGGCAGTCTATGAACAGTTGTGCTGCATACTGGGTCATTTCCTGCATATCCAATGAGCTGAACTTTGTTAACTTCAAACATGATTTTCTCCCTTTATAATAATATTTATGGCAGGACACCTACACACAATAATAGATGCCCTGCTGATTATTAGAAAAAACAATAGACTAAGACGGATTAATTATTTGGACATGTTCTGCCAGCAAATAATCATCAACAGCGGTTTTTCTGTCTGATGCCACTTCTTTAATGCTACAGTAATACCCTTTTACTAAAACGAAATAACCTTTGCATAATTCATCGGCAATTTCTACAAAGTCAATTCCTGGCAAAATGACACAAAACTGTTCATCGCCTTCACCACATACTCCTGTTGGCATAACATCTGTGAAAGACTTTTTCATTACAAACATTGTAGTGGCATAGTCTTTGTTTTTTTGAACAATCGGTCCACGTGTAACAATTCCTGCTTCAATGCATTGTTTCATAACTGCCTCACATTAATTGATTGCAAAAATTATAAAATTTTTTCCCTGTTTTACCCATATAATTGCGGAGGCTAAAGCCTGTCGCGCGCGATCTTATTCAATGGTATGAAATAGGAGCAGAAATATCTGCCCCTATTCCTATTGTTAATTAAATTTTTTCAGTAAATTCCTTGCAAGGGATGCAATTTTTGATAATTTTTTATTTTTAATTGCCATTCTGATCAAAATACTCGAACATATTTTGAGTCATTTTAGCGATTGTTTCATTAGTATAAGACTTGAAAGTTACTGATTTTGCTTTTATACATTTTTTATTGTATGGTTCACCTTCTGCAGACACTGCTTTTACAAACCCAAGTTCACCAATGACTGTACACAAAGAGTCTTTTTTCATAAATTCTAATGATGCTTTGACATGCTTGGTATCTTCAAAAACGTGGTATATTTCTTCATGAAATTTTTCTGGTGGAATTAAGTCGACATCCAAACTTGTACTCACACCAGTAAAATAGCAGACATCTTTGCCTCTGTAAGTTCTTTTTTGAGGATCAGCGAAAAGCATTAAGTCAATTTCAATTTTGTTGAGTAACATAAAGTTACCTCCTTAATATTTTAGATTGTTAAAGAATAAATTGTAAACATCCATAGAGGTCACAATTTAGTATGAATAGCATTGCAGTTTAGTAATCAATTTCAGAAGAATACGATTTATATGCTATATCGTTTTAGTGATTTTTTCAAAAATGCTTTATTGTTCTATAATATTAATCAAGGTAATGGATGGTAATGTTGTCTGTGATAACGTAGCTGGACATTGTGCTGTCATCATGGGGATGCGAATCAAAGCTTTGAATGTTCAGTAATAGACCATAAACTTCACAGAGCATATTCTTTTTGATTTTTTTCGAAAACTCATCAACTTCTTTACCAACCATGATCACACCAATGTCTCGCTTCAACATAATATTATAGAAGTCATCTGCATAACCAAATTTTTCAAAATGTAAATGAATGGTAAATGTCAATGTATTTACTGTATCTGTACTCACTTTTGGTGCAATTTCAGTGACTTTACCGAAAAATCTTTTTTTGTGCTTTTCCATAAAGAAAACCTCCAATTTATTGTATAACACGGATGTACTTGGCCTCAATCATATTTAGTGTCTCTTCACTTCCATCATCAGACTTTTCTTTCCATTCATAGAAAAAGCCTGCTACTTCAACGTCATTGCTATAAACCAACAATTCACGAACATAGTCAGCCATTTTTTGATTGATGACTATTACATGGAATTCACCAGAGTCGTCCTTGAGATTCACAAAATTTTGTCCCTGGACAACCTTACCAACAACTTGAAGCTTCAGAACCCTAACTCCCATAATTTGATCTGTTGATGTAATTAATGTTGCTTCACCTAGAACTTTAATGTATGGTTTTCTTTTCACAGCTCACCTCCTTTTAATATAATACAACAAACTACTAATAACAATTTCTTTAGTAAGCGCATGTTGACTAAAGGTCGCGCAAGATCAAAATATTAAGAGATTTCATTGAACAAGCATACGCATCACCTCCTTCAAAAACATGTAGACTGTTGATATTTGTTGCTGACAATACCAAAATTATGAGAATTTCCTTTTTAATATAATATTTCTGTATAAGATTAGACAAAAAATTATTTTCTTTTTTGCACCAAGAGCGACCTTTAGTTCAAATTCTTATGTTGCAGTTAATCCTTGAAATAGTGTCTGTTGTCAGAAGCTTCTAGACTTTCGAGATAACCACTTTGATCATTAAATGTCCGGCAAAAGAATATGAATCTTTTCCCTTTGACGATAATCTTAGAAAATACTGGAATGGATGATTTCCCTTTGATCACAAGATCATAATCTTTGTGTTCTTGTGAATTATCATCATCGTTGACTTCAGGAATTATCTTGCCATGCACCTTGAAAAGACAGTATGGGAGATTGTCAATCCGAATTGGTTTCATTGGGTCAATAACTATTCCATCAATGATCAAGTGTTTTCTGATTTGTTTAAACATAGATTCCTCCATAGATTTTTTGATAATTAATCAGTTGTTTAAGTGAAGCATGTAAAGAACATTCTTGAAACTGATTGATCAACACAATTTTTTTTCCTGTATATATTATTTCTGTATAAGAGTAGACAGAGATAAGCATTGTTAAAGTATATGTGATAAATCAATAAAAAAAGCGAACCAACAATCATCCAAATATTGGATTCATGCTGGCTCGCTTCTTAAGCAAAGTTCTTTGGGTTTTCAGATTGTCAGCTCTTTCGCGACCTTTAGACCCACAACTAAATGCATTGTTAATTAGATGTATTTAATTCATCATTCACGAAGAGCTTTATGGTATGTGTTGAATGAAAGATAATGTATTGATCTTAGCATAAAGCTTGAAAGTTGATGTCAACTATTCCACTTAACTTTCGGTTTCTATCTCATCAACATCTAGATTTGGAAAGATTTTTTAGAACAATAACCGGTTTGTCGAAGCAGCTATCAACAGTGCAACGTTTAAATATTCCAAGAAATATAATAGCATTGCTAAATGATTGTCTTTGTCGCTATATATGTAGCTATCTGTGAATTTTTTGATATTTCTTGGGCTTTCACGATGAATATATATGTTTTTGAGCAGGAAAGCGAGCATGCTTAGCATGATCAAGCAAAACAAAGATGTTGATGCAATCGATGCTATGAAAAGAATATCATTGTGATTTGCTGAAATAATTATACTCAGTATCCCTGGAATGAAACCTTTCAAAAACAACATTTTGTCAAGCTTTTTAAGTATTATATGTGAAATTTATCTTGAGAAGTGCTTTTGAAGATGTTTTAGAAAAGTTGTTTCGAGAATTATTTGTTCTGTTGAAATGTTGGTAAAAAGTTGAGTATTGTAGCTATGAAGCAATCCAACCCACCATTTGTGGTGGGGGACCATTCCCCCAAAAATAAATATATAGGGATGGAAATGAAAAATACAATAATTTTAATATGTTACATATTTTCATTTCCATTGAAAATGAAAATGAAACTGTGAAAATGACAGAACAACTCTTGATTGAATCTAAGGGGAGTGAAAATGAGGTGAAAATAAGGCTGTTATTTTCATATTTTTGAGTAATTTTTGGTTTTTCCAGTTTGTATTAACTTGATCTTTTTTTGTGACTCTAAATCAGCAATAGCCTTGTCAAATACATTTCTTGATATGGTTTTTCCTTGAGATACATAATTACTATGAACGTCTTTGAACAATCCACCGACACCAGATGTTGATGTCTTGTTTACGTACTTATCAAGTGTTTGCAATATCATATTGTGAAGGGGGTTTTGATTAGATCCTGGACTCTGTCCTTGTGAAGTTGATCCATTAATCTGAAATCTAAGGTTATCGCTGGAAAGATTATAATTTGGATTGAGTTCAAAGTTCCTAGCTTTCTTATGTTCAAGAGTTAGTCCTTTATTGTTATTATTATCGATAAAATTTAGAGCAAAGCAATTAGCGGACCAGTCTTGTATTGCGCTTGCTCCGCGGCCACCTGTTTTTCCTGACTTGCTTTCATGATGTATTAAGCAGATATCAACTTTTCTGTCGGCAAAGAACTGGGTTATATCGTCTAAAACATACCGCATTTTGTCGTTTGAGTTTTCATCTTTTCTGTGAAAACTAATTAACGGGTCCATGATCACAACATCTGGTTCTATTTCACTCATGGTTCTATCAATAGCTTCCCTAAAATGAGAGTCTTCATTGAAGTCTCCATAAATTCTGATATCATCATTCCACCCCATGAAATAGATTTCATTGATTATTGACTTGTATTGAGGATACTTTTGGATTATATTGACAAACCTTTTCTTTGTCCCAAGATAGGTATTTTCGGACTGTACGAAAAGCACTTTCTTTTTCTTAGGAACAGCAAAATGATTTAAAAACAACAAACCTGGTTGAAGGGTTAAATCCAGCGCCATATTTAGAGCAAACAGTGATTTACCGGTTCCACCCTTCCCTGTAATCAATATGTTTTCACCTTTTGGCCAAAAGTTTTCAATGAGAAACTCAAACGTGTCTGGCTTTTCAACTATATTCTTTAAAGTCCATACAAATGTGTTCTCATAATAGTTCTTTTTTTCTGCTTTTTTTGTAGTTGCATCAACCCTTTGTGTTGCAGTTTCAATTTCTTTTTCAAACCATTCCGGCCTTTCCCTGGCTTTATCACCAATGGGAAATTCCGCGAATATCTTTCGAATAACTTCTTCTGGAACTCTTGCCCTTAGTAAGCTAAGTAGAACTGACCCGGACGGCTCAGATCGTTGACCTGTTGGGTAGCTTGTCTGGATTTTCTCTTTTGTATGATTTGGTATTTTCAACTTATTGATATCAATTGAGCCATCTTCTTTGAAGTATTGGTCTTTCATTTTTTTATACGCCTTATATTTCTTTTCAAACCCATATTTATCGTGCGAGTATTCACGTAGCCATTCTGGAGCCTCTGCAATTTCATGGTTATCTATTACTGTATAAGGTTGATGGGTTTCTGGATGGATTGAACCAGGACACAGAACCTGACCACCTTTTGATCTAATATCGAAGGTCTTTTCTACGCTTCTGTTCTTATATTCTTTACCATCATTCGGAAATTTAAAATAAAAATGGTTTCTGTCTGTCCCTGGCCTCGTATTAACTGTAAATGTATCTGGAATGGGATTTTCAATTCCTCTTTCTTTTGCCCATGCTTTAAATCTTTGAATATCGTCAATATCTAAAACAATTATGCCAGACTTCTCACCGCAAAGAATTCCTGCTCGATCTTTTAATTCACTAAAATTAAAATTCTCATTACCTGGGGTTGATTTTAAATTCCATTTCTTTTCAATGGGCACTTTGTAATCTTGTGGGTTTTCATCTTCACTTGGGAAGCCTTGTATAAGAGTGACTAGAGGAAGTTTCTTCTCTTCTGAGAGTTCTTTGATAAGCTGACGACGTTCTTCAACTGTTAGTTTGTGACTTGAATTGATTTTTGCAACAATCTCATCATCAAGAAAATTATCCATTGTATCACCACAAATATATTGGGAACTCAATATAATCTATTTGCTAAACGTAAACACAGTACCCATATCATACAACTCTTGCGAACTTAGATTATTTTCCAATTGCTTCATGGTAATAATAAAGTCATTTTCTGAAAACTTTTTCGCCAGTTGAGTTTTCAGAGTATTATGGAACAATACTATCGACTCCGGATGAAGTCCTATCACTCTCATGCCTTTGACGATATTACGATCAAGAAAGAAAAAGCTAAGCCGGTTGCTTACGGTCTTTAAATACTCCTTAATATTGGAAAGATACGATTTATTCTTGAAGCCCAAGCAAGCATTGAAGTTGGTTTCGACAAACATACCGTGGGGAAACTTGAATATCCAGTAAGCAATCGGCACAATTGTTTCTGTTTCGTAGTATGAATAGCCAATAAGTGGTGAGTGTAGTGTTTCCAACTCTTTTGGTGACAATTTGGGATACTGGACCAATATATTCATGCCTGGAGTTGGATAGCCAATTTCCATCATACACCCTTCACGGTCAGGGACTATGAAAGGTGCTGGTTCTCCAACAGCAACAGTGACTAGTTGATCTTCAGACATGATATGACAGGTTAACTATCTTTTTATCTTTTTAAGAATGATTTGATCCTTGTTGCAATCAATATCAAACTCATCGCCTTCAACAATCTTGTCTTCATCATCCAACTTCTCGTTTAAATACTCAACTGTGTTTGGCTTAATAATGATATTCTTTCTTTTTCCTACTGTTGCGACGTGCTTTGATCGTTTTTTTGTTATTCCTTCGGTTACTTCAAAGGGGTAAACAGCTCCTGTCCTTTGGCTTACTTCGGCGCTTATCTGGTAAAAGAGGGGCAATATGATATTGTGCTCGTTGCAAAAGTCATTGACGTTGATTTTTTTGCCTTCTCCTAATGACTTTCCTTTCTCTATGTAATCATTGACTAATTCAGTCATTTTGTCTTCAGTTAAAGTCCTTTGTTTCCTGTTCACTGTTTTTGTGGTATTTTGCGTTTCAGTGTCAGACATGGCTTTGCTCCCTTTTTAATTGTGCAAACTCATATAGTTACTAGCCAAATTGCCATGGTTTGTAAATGCCAGAATTTTGAATTGGGGGCTAAAGGTCGCGGCGATCTGGCAGGTTTTTCCAAGATTCTACCCCATCACCAAACGCCAGGCCGTGGGAGTCATGGCTATCAAGACAGTCAGTCAGGTCCGCCAGCACTGGAAATCCTCCAGCAGGAACAGCATCCGTGGGACCAGGTAGAACATGGCAAACGGGACACTCATCAGGATGACCAGCAGACCAGTCATGAAAATGCTGCTCTGTCCAACACCCGATATGTTTTTTTAATCTATGGCATTTAGCTCGCAATTTCAAAGTGTTAGTGGTGTTGACAAATTTTATCTTTTCCTGTAATGGAAAGCTATGCAGTAGCTAACATTCTACAAGGAGGTCAAGCCGCGATATATAGCATAGTAAGTTTTTCTGGGTAATTAATAAGAAGTTATTTTGCATATAAAAATATGAACTTATTCTCCATAATAAATATACTTGATTTTTTCATTAACATTTCAAGTCAAAGTTAGGAGAATACAATGGCAAAGTGTACTTCTTTTTCGTTGAACAATGATGACACCCTTAACCCATTCTTCGACTTTTTTGAAGGCACTGGAAAGATCGAGGATCTAACCCCTGAAGAGCTTACTTTAGATGCAGATCATATGTTAGTGGGTCATTTCTATTCTTTGATTTTACGACTGGATCAACGCATCAAAGTGTTGACTGGATTTGAAAAAGATCGACCTAGCTACTGTGATTTTGTGAACACTCTTTACAAGCTCATGAACCCTTAGCTTGAGTCTTTCCCTCCCTAGGCTACTGCTACACAGACCGCGCCAAGTTTAACCGCTTGGCGCGGTTTTTTATTTTAATCTCAATTCTGCAAATCATACCCGTAGGATGCAATCCACTACGACCTTGCTTTCTGGAT
>CAZOYI010000061.1:0-1819 GCA_964583965.1 uncultured Caldisericota bacterium | reverse complement strand
GGGTGATGAAAAGGGCAGCATATAGTAAGCCATATCGAAAGGCGAGTAGAAAATCCATGCGAAGCAGCGATAGAAATTTTTTCATTGAAGGGACTTCCCGGTATAGTGAATAAATATATCTTCCAGGGAAGGTTGTTTGCTTTGCAGTGATTGAACAGAGTACTGCTGAATGATGTGGAAAAACTCAGTTTCATTCGCCAAATTCCCCAATGGGAATGTTTTGCTTTGAAGTTTTCCTTGATCGCCAAGGTAACGAATTTCGACTTGATGTTCGGAATGTTTGCTTTTGAGCTTTTGGGGAGTATCGACTACAACCAGTTGTCCATCGGCGATGAAACCGACACGATCGCAAAGTTCTTCGGCATCGTGCATATTGTGGGTTGTTAAGAAGGTAGTTTTCTTTTGTGCTCGAAGGTTCAAGATCATTTGTTTGATGAGGCGTGCATTCATAGGATCAAGCCCAGTAGTGGGTTCATCCAGAAATAGCAAGGAAGGATCGTGCAATATGGATCGAATGAAACTCAAGCGCGTTTTCATGCCTTTGGAGAAGTTGGCTACGCGGGTATTTACATCTTCACTCAGTCCTACTTTTTCCAATAGAAAGACAGGATCCTGGCTTTTGTTGGAATACAGGGACTGGAAGAGTTTTAGGTTTTCTATGGCACTTAGCTTGGTGAAGTGATTGGGAAATTCAAACATTACACCTACATGCTCGTAGAGTTTTTCTTTCCACTCGTCCAAAGCCTTTCCCATGATGCTTACTTCGCCTTCAAAGCCGCGCAAAAGACCGATCAAGATTTTTTGTGTGGTACTCTTCCCTGCTCCGCTAGGTCCAAGAAACCCAAAGATTTCACCTTCGTGGATATCAAAAGAAATTTCTTTAACAGCAGTTTTGTTTGATTTTGGGTACGTATAGCTAAGTTTTGTTGCTGATATCATGTTTTTTTTTCTCCGCATTGTAAACAAAAATCTCTATGTGCAGACAATACTACTCCACATTTTACACATTTCCATCTTTTTGACTAGGATTTACGAATTCCACAGTTTATTCCACATGGGGCAATCAGAGATGCTTTCATAGGGTGTCCTTCCTTGTTCCTGAGGTAGTCAGTTCTTTTTTCATGATATTGATAAATCTTGTGTTGCTAATGGGGTGATGACTGACTATTTTCCCATTGTAAAGTATGCAGAAGGTGCCAAAAGCACAAGGTGAATTCTGCGTTGCATTTGCATCTTTCAAATCGATCAATTGTGTTTTTATCCCCAAAGCGTTGGCTGATTCAATGATTGCATGTACATTTTTTTCTGTATAGGGGCATTGTGCTGAACGCAATATGGTTACTCCGTTGGGATATTTTTTTGTATTTTCGGCCATATTTTGTTTGAATGAGGGATTCTTTGATGTTTGATCGAATTTTAGAACCATCAGATTAAAGTCGGGTTTTGCCGTATCTGCAAGTTGAAAATGCTTTTTCAGAAAAAAATCGCTATTGACCATAAAAGATCCTTTTCTTGTAACAACAGCAACTCCGAGCATTTGTTTGTCTTTTGCTTCTTTTATACATGCTTCCAGCAATAGTGTTGCATAGCCCTTTCCCTTGTACTCCTTTTTAAATCCTACAAAAATGCAGTGAATAAACATATATCCTTGTGCCTTGACTGGACGATGGGCATACTCGCCAGGAATGTATTCCAGCATTCCCTGATACCCACCTTCTTTTGTAACAACAATTGAGATTCGTAAACCCTTTGGGTAGTATTCTGCAAACCAGTCAATTTTCTTTTGCAGTTCTATGTGTTTTTTTGCATCTTTGTATCC
>CAZOYI010000060.1:0-3902 GCA_964583965.1 uncultured Caldisericota bacterium | reverse complement strand
TATATCTGCCGGTGGAAATGATATTGAAACAGCACTACGCAAAGAAATCCAAAAGCATGGGCTCGAAGATGAAGTACAAATTGTAGAAACTGGCTGTATGGGTGCCTGCGAAATGGGACCCATGATGGTAGTATACCCCGAAGGAACTCTGTATATTAACCTGAAACCAGAAAGCGCTCGAGAAATCGTACAAGAACACTTTTTAAAAGGTAGAAAAGTGGAAAAATTCATGTGGAAAAAAGAAGAAGGTCATTTTCCTACTCTCCATGAAGTGCCCTTTTTTGCCAAACAAACAAAAATTGTGCTTCGTAACTGTGGAATCATCAATCCAGAAAACATCCAAGAATATATTGCTTATGATGGTTACACAGGTTTAGCCAAAGCTTTGGAAGAAATGTCTCCCGATCACGTCATAGATGAGGTTGAAAAATCTGGTCTACGAGGACGTGGTGGAGCTGGCTTTCCCACTGGGTTAAAGTGGAAGTTAACTTCCCAAGCCAAAGGAACTGAAAAATACGTTGTTTGCAATGCTGATGAAGGAGATCCTGGTGCATATATGGATCGATCCATATTAGAAGGGGATCCTCATACGCTTATTGAGGGTATGATTATTGCTGGCTATGCGGTTGGTGCAAACCAAGGTTATGTGTACTGCAGAGCAGAGTATCCATTAGCAATTCAAAGACTTCAAAAAGCTATTCAACAAGCGAAAAGCACTGGACTCTTGGGAAATAATATTCTCGGATCCAATTTCTCGTTTCAGTTACAAATTCGCATTGGAGCTGGAGCTTTTGTATGTGGTGAAGAAACTGCATTGCTAAATTCCATTGAAGGTAAGCGTGGAGAACCCAGAAAGAAACCACCTTATCCAGCAACAAAAGGCTTGTTTGACAAGCCCACTCTCATAAACAACGTCGAAACGTTTGCAAATATCCCCGTTATCCTTTCGAAAGGATCTTCTTTCTTTAGTGCAATAGGTAAAGAAGGTTGTAGGGGAACAAAAGTGTTTTCACTAGCTGGTCACGTCAATACCACAGGTTTAATTGAGGTTCCATTAGGAATTTCAATGAAAGAAGTGATTTTTGATATTGGTGGAGGAATCCCTGGAGGAAAGACTTTTAAAGGAGCACTAATTGGAGGGCCGTCCGGAGGAGTTATTCCATCCTCTCAACTAGATGTTCCCATTGACTACGAGCACCTGAATACTCTTGGTGCAATCATGGGTTCTGGTGGTCTTATCGTGATGGATGAATCCAGCTGTATGGTAGACATTGCAAAATTTTTCCTTAAGTTCACAGTTGATGAATCATGCGGAAAGTGCACTCCTTGTCGAAAAGGCACAAAGCAAATGTATGATATTCTTCATCGAATAACTTGTGGCGAGGGAAAACGTGGTGATATTGAGATGCTGGAGCATCTAGGTAAAGTGATACAAGACACTTCTTTATGTGGTCTTGGTCAAAGTGCTCCAAATCCAGTATTATCAACAATTCGATGGTTTCGTGATGAATACGAAGCTCACATTGACCACAAAATATGCCCCGCAGGGGTTTGTACTATGAAAAAAACATCAACTAACAAGGAGGAACCACGTCGTGGAAGAAAAAAAGCATCTTCTTGAACAATTACATGACATCCAAGATGCAGACAAGAAACACCACTTACCCCCCAAAAAAGTGGTGGAGCTATCTGAAAAACATGGGTATAGCCCAGCCAAAGTCTATGGAGTTGAAACGTTTTACACAATGTATTCAACACAACCTCGCGGCAAACATATCATTCGAATTTGCGAGAATCAATCCTGTCATATGGCAAATGCAAAAAGCTTAATTCACTATTTAGAAAGCAAATTGGGAACACCGGTTGGTGGAACAACTACCGACGGCATCTTCACTCTTGAGTTGAGCAGCTGTTTAGGAATGTGTTCTGTAGCTCCCGCTATGATGATTGATGATGTCCCATTTGGGAATCTGACTGAAGATCGAATTGATGAAATCATTGATTCTTACAAGGAGGGCAAATAATGAAATTTTATAGAATGCATGTCCTTGTTGCACAAGATACTAGAAGCATAATGGCAGGTGCTAAAAGAGTTGAAGAAGCTCTTATAGAAGAAATCCGGTTAGCTGGTTTGGAAGATGAAATTCGAGTCATTCCAACCGGTTCACTTGGTTTTAGTGATAAAGACCAAGTCGCCATAGCTATCTACCCCGACAATATCATTTATTGCCCTGTGTTGGTTAGCACTGTACCGGAAATTGTCAAAGAGCACTTCTTGAAAGGTCGTATCATAAAAGCATTAGCTCATCCCATGGAACAAAAAGAAGTCATCATGGAAGAACGTACTAGTGAGAATCAAATGAACTTAGACGTTCAAAAAAGAATTCTTTTGAAAAACGTTGGAAAAATTGACCCTGAAAACATTCAAGAATACATTGCTGCCGATGGATATGTTGCTCTGGAAAAAGCTCTTTTCGAAATGACTCCCGAAAATGTCATTGAAGAAGTAAAAACTTCTGAGTTACGTGGCCGAGGTGGAGCTGGTTTCCCAACTGGTTTGAAATGGCAGTTTACTCGTCCAAATCCTGGTTCTGAAAAATATGTGATTTGTAATGCAGACGAAGGAGAACCGGGTACATTTAAAGACCGAGAAATTATGGAAGGCGATCCCCATAAAATGATCGAGGGAATGATCATTGCCGCGTATGCCATTGGTGGAACTCACGGTTATATCTATATTCGAGGAGAATATGCTCTTTCCATTCAAAGGCTACAAAAAGCTATTGATGAATGCTATGAATACGGTTTTTTAGGGAAAAATATCCTTGGAACAGATTTTAGTTTTGACTTACGTATTCATGCTGGAGCAGGAGCTTATATTTGTGGTGAAGAAACTGCTTTGATCAACTCCATTGAAGGTAAACGCGGAGAACCACGGAAAAAACCCCCTTATCCACCTTCTCAAGGTCTATGGCAAAAACCAACATTGGTAAACAATGTTGAAACATTTGCAAATATTCCTGCTATCATAACACATGGTGGTAGTTGGTATCAATCCATAGGTGTAGAGGGTTCTCGGGGTACAAAGTTATTCTCTCTGATGGGAGATGTTAACTGGAAAGGAACCATTGAAATTCCTTTTGGTACTTCCGTTGGTGACATTGTGCAAAATATCGGTCACGGAGTCCGCTATGATCGTCAACTAAAAGGCATTATCCTTGGTGGATCTTCTGGCTCTCTGCTTATTCCCGAAGAACTCACAACACCAGTTGATTTTCATTCATTGGCTCAAATCGAGGCTGGTCCAGGATCTGGTTCCATTGTTGTTATGGATGAAACCAGATGTATTGTGGACATTTGTCTGAATATCGCTAAATTTTTCCGTCATGAATCTTGTGGTAAATGTACTCCTTGCCGAGAAGGTACTTCCCAAATATGTTACCTTTTAGAAATGATTACCACGGGAAATGGTCTACCAGAAGATTTGGATCATCTAGAAAAAATCTCCCAGACCATGGTGGATGCTTCTTTCTGTCCTTTAGGACAAACGGCACCCTCAATACTGAGACAAGCCTTGAAAAAATATCACCAAGAGTTTATGGAGCACATCCATAATAATAACTGCCCCGCAGGGGTATGTAATATGAACTTCACAGAGGAGGATTGAAGCTGTGGAAAACAAGATTGTAAATGTCAAAATCAATGATAACGATTACTCTGTAGATAGCAGTCTTACAATACTTGAAGCCTGCCGTCAAGCTGGTATTTCGATTCCTACATTATGCTACATGAAAAACCTTTGCGAGGAAGGTTCTTGTGGAATTTGTGTTGTTGAAGTTGCAAAATCTCGAACACTTCAACGTGCCTGTATAACACAGGTTTACGACGGAATGGACATCCAA
>CAZOYI010000059.1:0-3347 GCA_964583965.1 uncultured Caldisericota bacterium | reverse complement strand
CCCGTTGGCATTGAGCTTGATCATTTCTTTTGCTACTTGTATGATCAATACAAAGATTCTTCGGTAACCAGAAAAGAATACAAATATGCAGTATCAGGTGCGTCGATACCATGGGATGAATTCATCCAAGAAGGTCTGATTGATTACCCTTGGGAAGAAATGGGTGATCTTCGGGAATATGGTTCTATAAGTGCGATGAAGGAGAGAATTCAAGAGTTATATCCCCTTCGACCTAGCGGGAAGACTCGAAAAGGGGGCGACAGCAATATCCTTCATTTTTGGAAATCGCAGATTGGAGATATTGTTGTAGCTACCAGTAATGAAAACATAGTGCGAAGCATTGGGGTGATTACAGGTAAATATGAGTTCGATCCAAACAAAGATGAAAGAAACCATATAAAAAAAGTGAAATGGTTTATTACCGATTCGATGACGATCGAGGGTATCAAAGTACCACCTGGGGATTTCAATACAATCCGTCACTATGACAAAATCAAGGAAGAATATATTAAGCAAAAACCGGAATTGAAAAAGGTCTTTTATGCTTTAGAAAAATATCAAGCTTCTGAGGTGCGTTATTGGTGGTTAAATGCAAATCCTAATATATGGGACATTACAGAAGCAAATATTGGGGATCAAGTCTCCTACTCGACTCACAATGAGGCTGGTGCAAAACGTCGTATTTATGAGCATTTTCAAGAGATAAAACCAGGTGATATTGTGATTGGGTATATTACTACACCAGAGCTTAGAACCGACTCTGAGCTTGTTGTAGTCGATACTATACAGAAAAATGGAGAAACAGATGAGATTGTTTTAGAAAAAACCAACGTGTTTGATAATATTCTTACATGGAACCAATTTATCAACCATCCGATCCTAAAAAATAGCGAACCAGCAAAAAATAATCAGGGAACATTGTTTTCCTTAACAGATGAACAATATGAAACGTTGCGTGAAATACTTGATGATGTTAAGCCTGATACAATTGATGCATACACAATGCAGACCTTTTTGTCAGATGCTTTTTTGGACCAGTTCCAAGTAGAAAAAATGTTGGCAATGCTACAGAAGAAAAAGAACATAGTGTTGCAAGGGCCTCCTGGTGTTGGGAAAACATATCTAGCTAAGCGATTGGCGTATTTGTTAATGGGAGAGAAAAACGACAGTCATATTTGTATGGTGCAATTTCATCCATCGTACAGTTATGAAGACTTTGTACAAGGCTATAGACCGTCTTCAGACAAAAGTTTTCAATTGACGGATGGTGTGCTATATAAGTTTTGCAAAAAAGCCGGACAGTTTCCGGACGAAAAGTTTTTCTTTATCATAGATGAAATGAACCGGGGAAACATAAGTAAGATTTTTGGAGAGCTCTTTATGTTAATTGAGCAAGACAAGCGAGGTAAGAATTTTGCAATCCCACTTACTTATTCACCAAGCGATGAAGATACGTTTCATGTGCCTTCCAATGTATATTTAATCGGAACTATGAACACTGCAGATCGTTCGATAGCTTTAGTGGATTATGCCCTGCGCAGACGTTTTGCTTTCATTACTCTTCGACCTGCGTTTGAACACCCTACATTCACTCAATTCTTGCAAGAACGTGGTGTTTCAATGGATATGATCAACCGAATACGATCTGTTATGGGTCGATTGAATCAAGATATAATGGAGGATTCTCACAATCTTGGAAAAGGGTTTTGTGTTGGACATAGTTTTTTCTGTCCTTCTGAAAATCAAATCCAGAGTGAAGAAGAGTGGTATCAAAGTGTTATGGAATACGAGATCTTACCACTTCTCGAAGAATATTGGATCGATGATGAAGATGCCTTGGAAAAATGGCACGATGAATGCATGATGTAGTATGATTCCAATCCAGAATCTTTATTTCATGCTTTGCTATGCCTGGGATGTTCTTCCCGAAAAAGGAATAGCTTATGTTGGTCACGAGGATAATCTTGATATCCTGAACTTGTTTGCCATGGTGATGACTCGCGGTTTTCTTTTGCTTCGTAAACGTGGATTGTATAGGGGGTATGTAGAAGTATCCAATGAAACTAGACAGATTCGCGGGAAAATCAGTTTTCAAGAATCTGTGCAGAAGCTCTTGCACGAACAAGGAAAAATGCACTGCAGTTTTGACGAATTGACGAACAATGTACTTGCTAACCAAATACTAAAAGCAACTTTTCTGCTTCTGTATCGATACAAAGATCTTGATCCCAAAGCTCGGGAAGAATTGTCTGAATGTCTTAAGACTCTCCAATTCGTTGATTCAGTTCCACTTACTCCGGGTTTATATCGAAAAGTACTTCTTCCCGGTAGTCAAAGAGGGTACAAACTTCTTCTTCGTATTAGTCAGTTCATTGTGGAGAACCAATTGGTCAACCAAGACAATGGAACTGCACAATTTGCAGCTTTTAACGATGAAAAGAAAATGAACTCTTTGTTTGAAAAGTTTTTACGAAGTTTTTATCAATGGGAATTACGAGATAATGGTCTCAAGGTAAGGGTAAGTAAAAGACAGATTCGATGGCTGTTTAACGAGAAATCTCAGCATATACCCATTATGGAAACCGACCTACTGTTTCAATACCACGGAAAGCACTACATTATTGACGCTAAGTATTACCAAAAAATGATGGTGAGTCGTGAAAAATTTTGTATACAAGAGACAGACAATCAATCATCTCCTCCAAAAATCCGTTCCGACCATCTATACCAGGTCTTTAGCTATATCAAGAATTGGGAGCATCATCAGAAACTAACTGCCAATACAGAGCCAATAATTCACGGCATGCTCATTTATCCTGTTGCAGAAGGCAACCAATCTTTTCATGAAACGTATTCGTTCGATCATCATAAGTTGACAGTTGCTTCCATTAATCTATATCAAGATACCAAGGGCATCAAACGGGATTTATTATCACTTGTGGAAGAAAAACCAGATCTCCTTGCTTGAAACAATTTTAATTGGCGTTGTATATATAAACATGATTGACGAGTAGTTTTCCGTTTCTCAACCTTCATTGGCTTTTCCTAAGAAAACGAAGCAAACTATCTTCCAGTGAGAAAAGTTTTGCTGTCTGAAAGACATTGTTACCTTATGAAGGATTTGGACCCTAATGCTAACAACTCATTAATGATCACATTCTCTAGTCTGAAAATATTTCTTTTGGTGATTCTATTAGTTTAAATAATGAAAGCTTAAGTGGATATATGATTTCTCAAACTTTTGATTTTGAAAAACCCACATCGCTTTTAGCTTACTCTCTTGAGGGAGAATTTGATTCAAGTCTTGTTAAAATTCAATTTGATTGTAAAGATGATATCGTTGATGC
>CAZOYI010000058.1:0-3117 GCA_964583965.1 uncultured Caldisericota bacterium | reverse complement strand
TATCGAGTTTTTGATTTCTATCATTTGAAGGTAGATAAGATTCTTTTTTTTGGTTCAAGATCAAAAGGACAACATACCAAGGATAGCGACTGGGATTTTCTAATAATTGTTGAAAACCCCTTAACTCGGAATGAAAAGATTGATATTTCTTATCAAATTAGAGAATCACTTGCCAAAAAACACATTCCCTGTGATATTATTATTCGATCTCGTTCAGAGATTAGTGTTTATGCTTCTATGGTAAATAGTGTTACTAAAACAGCATTAGAAGAGGGAATTCTCTTTTGATCATTGATCTGGAAGTCAACAATTGTATCGTAAAAAAATTAAGTTTAGATGAGATGGATTTCTATAAGACAAATAAGACAAAATGATACGCGAAACTTTATAGAAATTCTATGGAAAACAAAGTTTACTCACTCCAAGAACTAAAGGATATCATTTATCTGCTGGTAAAAGATCAACCTGTCTATTCTGTTGTTCTCTTTGGTTCCTATGCTAAAGGAACAGCTGTTGCACATAGTGATATAGATCTGATGATTAACAGCAAGGGACAATTAAAAGGCTTTGACTATTACGCGCTCCTCGAAAATCTAACAGAAGCTTTTTGCAAAAAAATTGATTTGATCAGCAAAGACCAGATTATAGCAGAATCAAAAATTGAGGAAATTGTAAAAAACGAGGGAATTGTTTTATATGAGAAAGAAAACTAGATTCAACTTCCATAACCCATACAGAGATAATTTAGGATAGATATGTTATCAAGATCAGATACCGAACTAATTGGAAAAACTGTTGAAGCTTATGGAAAAGTCGTTAACACAGATGAGTTACTTGAGATTTTCCAATCGAAATATGATAAAACGTCAGCACATAGCAGAATACAGCTATTAAGTAAAAATGGATGGTTGCTCCGCATAAAACAGGGACTGTATTTTGTTAATGATTCGATGTTTGGGCCGATACAAGAAAATTTACCATTTTTAACCATTAGTCATTGCCTATTTGAAGACTCTTACGTGAGCCTTGCTTATGCTTTGAAGTACCACCAACTGGTAAATAAGAACCCCGAAGTAATATCTGCCATTAATGTTCATGTAAGCAAGAAATTTGAATTTCAATCTTACACCTTCAAGTTTATCAAGGTAAAACCTGATCTTAATTTTGGTTACCACACAATATCACAACAAAAGCGTACTGTTCATATTGCAGATCCAGAAAAAGCACTTCTTGACTACCTCTATGCTGATATTGATTTTTCTACCCCAGAACTTTTCTTCCAACCTATCAAGGAACACCCAGAAGCAATTGACTTTGAAAAATTACAGCAATATGCAATGCGTTTTTCTATCAACGTAAGACGTAAAACGGGCTTTCTTCTCGATCACTTAAAAATCAATGCAAAACAGCTCTATGCTTCTATTAAAGACAGCCAAGGGTATACCAAGTTAACAAAAGAATCCACTCAGTTTAATGCAAAATGGAGAGTATATTACGAACCAAAGTTGCTACAATAATAAAATAGAGAAAGATGCTCATGAAAATAGTGATTGCGATCTTTTGATTGTGGCAAATGGGGCATGAACCTAGCTTGTACATTTTGTATTAGCTTCTGATCATTAGAAGATAAATAAAAGAGGGAGTAGTGGCAAATACAATATTATCAAGAACAGATGCGGAATTGATTGGTAAAACAATTGAAACTTATGGTAAAGTTGTTAAAACTGAGGAATTACTCACAATTTTCAAAACAAAATATAATGAACCCTCAGCCCGAAACAGAATACACTTTTTATTTCAAAACGGGTGGTTTCTTCATATAAAACAAGGATTGTATATTGTCAATGACTCTATTACTGGACAATTGCAAAGCGACTTACCTCTACTCGTAGTCAGTCATTGCTTGTTTGAAAATTCCTATGTGAGTCTTGCCCACGCTCTGTATTACCACAAATTAGTAGATCAAACACCAGACACGATAACTTCAATTAGTGATCAGATCGGTAAAAAGTTTATTTTTCAATCCTATACTTTCAAGATTACAAAGGTGAAACCAGACATATACTTTGGATATCATACAATACAACAACAGAAACGTACTATTCAGATTGCAGATCCAGAAAAAGCCCTTCTTGATTATCTTTACGTTGACTTAAATTTTACAACCCCAAAGGTTTTCTACCAACCTATTAAGAAACATCCAGAAACGATAGATTTTGATAAACTACAACAATATGCACTGCGTTATTCTAGCAATGTAAGACGTAAAACAGGTTTTCTTCTAGAACACTTAAAGATCGATTCTAAGCAACTTTATGCTTCAGTTAAAGATAGTCGAGGGTATACCAAGCTATCTAAGGAATCCACCCGGTTTAATGCTAAATGGCGAGTCTATTACGACTCCGGTTTATTACCGTAAACAGCAGAATCCAAATTGAGGAAATAGTCAACAACGAAGGTATTGTTATATATGAAAAGGAAGACCCCAACCCACTTTCATAAAACATTACAGGGATAAGTGGGGAGAAACATGCTATCGAGATCAGATACCGAACTAATTGGAAAAACTGTTGAAGCTTACGGGAAAGTAGTTAACATAGACGAGTTATTGACAATTTTTGAAAAAAGATATAATAGACTTTCTGCACACGAAAGAATTCAGATATTGTGTAAAAATGGTTGGTTACTCCGCATAAAAAAGGGTTTATATTTCGTTAATGATTCGATTTTCGGACCCATACAGAGAAATTTACCATTTTTAGCTATCAGTCGTTGCTTGTTTGAAGATTCTTATGTGAGTCTTTCTTGTGCATTGTACTACTATGAACTAATAAGTAAGAACTCCGACATAATAACCTCTCTCAACACTCATACGAGTAAAAAGATTGCTTTTCAGTCCTACACCTTTAAGTTCATAAAAGGAAAACCTGATCTTTATTTTGGTTACCATACAATATCGGAACAAAAACGTACTGTCCAAATTGCAGATCCAGAAAAGGCTCTTCTTGATTACCTATATGTAGACACTAATTTTACTACACCAGAACTTTTCTTAGAACCTGTGATAGAACATCCAGACGTTATAGACTTTGAAAAATTACAGCAATACGCTTTGCG
>CAZOYI010000057.1:0-10544 GCA_964583965.1 uncultured Caldisericota bacterium | reverse complement strand
GATTTGGCTAAGATGCTGGACAAACATTCAGAATCCGTATCCTCTATTGGTTGTATGAGCGGATGGGTACGGATTCTGCTCTTTCTTCTGAGTATTCCTATTGTCTTGTTTCTTGTCATTGCATTCATTCTGTGGGTTCCCTTACCAGGTGTTTCACAAGATCCAACCAGCAAAGTAAGGACACTTATTGCAGCCATATCAGTCGGATTGTTAGGTTTTTTCTTTCTTCTTCTATTGCTTCATTTCATCCGTAAAAACCTTCACACTGCAAGTCATTCTTTAGATGATTATTTCCATATCAAAGGATTTAAAATGAATCCTGCATACGGATTTGGTCGTTTGTATAAAGGTTCCATAAGAGATGTTCCAGCGGAAGTGCTACTGTTTCCAAGTTATTATTTACAACCATGGCGACTGAATGCATCGATGCATATACATACAAATCTTATCGGTACAATTAGCAACCGAAGACCTATCACTATGGAAGTTCACTGCGAAAAATTTCATTCCGATGGACTTTTCTCCCCATATTACTGCTTAAGTACCGAACCAGTTAAAATGAACCAGATGCTACACAATCCTCCAGTAAGGGATCTGTTGAATACTATCATTGATGGGCATACAAAACAAGACACCTGGGAGCTTCGCTTTCACAAAGAGAAAGTAGAATTTTTTAGTCGTCAGTATCGATTGTATATTGATGTTCTAGAAGAATCATTGGATGCTTTTTTCTCCCTAACAGACATTTTGTAACCAAGTCGTTACCTCTATTTCAACAAGGGGCACTTACAACGAAAACAGATTTCTTTTTGAATCTCATTCAGCGTGGCACAAGCATTGCAAAAATGTTGTGAATGTATTATTCTATTGATTGTTAAAAATGAAACAATTAAAAGGATTCCATAAGTTTTATTACCCACGGGAGGGGATAATGCTAACAAAAAAAGTTATTGTTGTTTTTCTGACTTTTGTTTTGTGTTTATTGTTTGCAACAAATATTCGCGCAGATGACGGATGGACAGAAGTGATTTCTGATCCCAATGATGCTTCAAGTTCAGCAGATATTCGTAGAATATATGTGCGTGATGATGGTCATGATTGGTCATTTAAGATTGAGAGTTGGAAAAATTGGAAACTTGAAAAATCAAATCTCCATTTCAGAATGTTTTTCAACACTAGCTGTACTTCATATCTACAGGACTCTGATTATCACCTTGCTATATTCGGAGAGGATAATTTCTATTTTGGTTTTTTCGCTGAAATTGGATCTGAGACCTTTACTTTGGTCGTTTGTGATATGAAAGAATCAGATAAGATTGGCACCTTCTCGATCAGTAAGAACGATCTATTAGCACCAAAACGCAAATTCACAATGAATGCATATATTATGGATCTTAATCACCAATACACAGATGCTGCTCCAGATAATCAGTCCATGGTTGAATATGAAAGTTCTCAACCACCTCCACCAACAAAGCTGATCATCAAAACAACGGAACTAGATTTTGGTGAAGTAAGATGGAATTCAAAACCCTTTAAGTACTTATATTTTCTAAATCAAGGAGAAAGAACTGTCAATATTGATATTAGCACAAGCCCAAATATTCAAGTTTCAAAAAAGAAAATTACTCTTTCAGAGTACGAAAGGAGTTATATTCAAGTAGGCATCGCCTGCTCAACATTATCAAAAGGAAAATACACGGAATTTGTTAAATTTGAATCCAACTATGGGAATGCTACTGTTCCAGTAACATTTGAAGTTTTACCTAAACCCATCTTAGCAATAGACCTAGACCAGATTCAATTTGGTGATTGTTATCGGGGTGATAGAACAATCATCACTATTCATGTTTACAACAAATTAAAAGGTCCCATGAATACAAAATTGATTACAAACGCTGATTGGTTCAGATTAAGCGAGACTGAGTTCGATGAAAATGGAAAATACATTGATGTTTATCTTACAACAAAAAAGGCAGAAGCTGGACTACTAAAAGGTGAAATACGAATTGATTCAGATGGAGGATATACACGAATACCTGTAGAAGCTAACCTACTGTCCTCCTTTGTTTTAAATCCCACTAGTATAGAGTATGGAGAAGTAGATTTTGATCATTTTGAAAATGAAGCGATTCAATATACCCTTCAGAACAATACCGACCATTCCCTAAAGGTCCAGATTACAAATACTGAATCATGGATACAGTGTGCAAACACTGCTATTACCCTCCGCGAGGGTGAAACCAAAGAATTGAAGATACTATTAAATGTAAGTGAGATGAAAGAAGTGAACAAAAGGTACCAGGGATCCATTGTATTCGAGTCCGAATATGATGTCATTGAGTTGCCTGTTTCCATACATCTCACGCAAACCCCTCCTATGCTTAAATGGTTGGAGAGTGATGATGAAAAACCTTCCTACAAGGCAAGCATTTATCAAGGGCAATCTTTTGAGCATTCTTTTAAAATATCAAACTGTGGAAGCGGAGAGTTAGACGTTGATTTTTCGATTGACAAAAGTGAAGCTAATTTCCGTCTTTTCACTCGTCCGTGCAAACTAAAAGCTGATGAATGTGAAGACATTCTTGTGAAACTAGATTCCAGAACACTAGAGATAGGAACGTACAAAACCACTCTAAGTATTACTTCAAATGGAGGAAATCTCGACGTTCCCATTGTAGTAGAAATTTTAGAAATTCCCGTCGTTATCATTACTCTAACGATCGGATCCGCCATAGCTACAATCAATGATGAAGTGATCATGCTAGAGGAAGCTCCTTACATTCAAAAAGGTACAACGATGGTCCCACTTCGATTTGTGGGAGAAGCTTTCAATGCGGAAATTGAATGGAAGAACATCGGCAAGGGAAGAATCATCATGAAAGCAGGAGAAAATACAATCCAGCTTGATATTGGAAAAACCGTAGCTCTGATCAATGGAGAACCGAAACTGCTTCCTGTTGCTCCAGAGATTAAATCCGGTAGAACTTTTGTTCCATTACGATTCATTGGAGAGAGTTTCGGTGCGACCATTGATTGGGATGGTGAAGTTCAAATGATCACTATCACCTACACAATGCCCATTCCCCAAGAGTAGATTAGTATAGAAATATACCTTTTATTTTTGAAGAATTTGGTAACACGCCTATACTGGAGTCATGAGAACACACGAATACCCATTACTGGGAAACAAAACTTGATTGATCAAGTCTCTTCTCGAGTTATGGTAATTCTCTGTTCTTTGCTGTTCCAATCAATTTCTGCACCAAAGACTTCAGATATAAATCGCAAGGGGACATAGGTTCTTCCTCCCGCCACTAAGGGTGGTGCATCCAAAGTAGTTGGTTGATCCATAATGAGTGCTTCATTCTTTCCAATGTACAAATGTATATCGATACACTCAAATAGTATCATGACATCCGTAACAATTCCCTTTTTTGGAGCATAATCAATGCTTGCCCCAAAAGCTTCCGCAATAAAGCGAAGAGGGACCATGGTTCTTCCTGGTGGTTGAATAAAGGGTGGTGCATCCAAAGCGATTTCTACTTGATTCACGTAGGCTTTCTTATCTCCAATCGTCAACGATATGATTCTCTTGCTAGGGAGAATTTCAACATACACCACATAGTCAATGATGTTACCATTCTGACGATGAGACAAAATGGCCTGATGTGTTCCCACGGGTAGTTTCGATCCATCAATAGAGAAGCGAATGATTCCGCTACTATTCTGTAACAGCGGATTTGTCATCTCAAACCAGGTTTGATTCACCTTAAGTTCCACTTCCTCAGTCTGGGAGGATTCATTCCAGTATACGATTCGTCCATCTAGCGTTTGGTTTTGAATCATTTGGATTTTTTCCTCAGGTTGCAATTTGACATGCCACACCGAGGGTTTTTCTTTTTCGCGAATATCCCATGTAAATTCTGTAATATAGGGCTTCTTACTTACAACAGAATCCCAAATTTCTTGTGTAGAAAGGAGTAAGACTTGTTGTGCTTCGTCAGCAATGGTTATTCGAAGCCAATGATTGGAATTGGGAGGGGTGTAGATGTATAGGTCAGAACCATGATAAACATTCTGCTCGTATGTGAAATAGAAGGTACTATCTAGCGAGAAACTTGTTATTTCAATTGTTTTTTGTGAAATTTCTTGTCCTTCTTCGGAAAGAAAATAGGTTCGGATGCACGACCCCGGAATTACGGGGAGATCTGGCCTGGATGGGATTGCAGGAATTGGGTTGGGAACCCAATTTCCATGATCGTCTTGCCAATAATAGGTCATTGCAGGTCGATACGTAGAACCAACTGCTTCTCCTGCATCGTGTCTTCCATTGCCATTACGATCCTCAAAAAAACCCTGGTTTACAAAAATTGCATTGATTTTCTGAAGAGCATTCTGATTGCCTTGGAACTTTTGTTTCAGTTGATCATAAAGATCTTTTATGGTGTCTGGTTTTTCTTTTTGGATCAAACAAAAAATATCTCTCCAGTTAGGTAGTGAAAATCCATCATCATCACTGCCGTGAATGACAACATCCGGCGTAACACGATCATACCAACCTGCATTGTCGACTAAATCCAATAGAAGGGACGCTACAGCAAATTCTTCTTCCGAACGATACATAATAATGGCATGACCCTGAGCATCTGTAAGCTGACCCGCAGCATTAACGTGAGTATTTCCGATAGGTACAGGAACCAAATTCCCACTGGCATCAAAGTAGCCATATTGACCGTTGCGTGCTTGATGATTGCGATCATTTTCCATATCCGTTGCTCCACCACCCCATCTATAAATGCCATTTGGTAAACCAGCATATTCATCACAGCAAGTCTTACGGCTTTGTATCATTTTTGCCATCAACAAACTTGTGAATTCAGCAAAACCTTCTGCAAACGAATCATGCGATGTTGGGTTTCGATATCCTTCGTGATTTAAATCCCCAGGGTGAAGCTGCAGTCCCATCAAACTATCGTGAAGGAAATGTCCAAACTCATGCCATTCTCTGTTGTGGGGTCGATTGTTTGAATGAATACCACTATCTGCTTGATCAATATTGATTTTTTTGGTTGGAGCAAATTGATAAAAGGTGTCCTTTGTATTGCTGAAACCACATACTAAAAGGGGTTTCATGGCCGTAGGAATCATCGGAGCGCCATCACATTCTAGAGAATCGAAGACAGAAAAACATTCTTGCATGTGGCAATAGATTTGTGCCATGGATCTTCCATCATGAGGAAAGTCGGAAGGTAGCTGTAAATCGGTATCTTGCCCAATAAAGATGTTTCGACCATATTCTACTTTTTTGCAGGGTTCTTGAGTGCCAGAGATGTCTCCCATCGCAAAAAAAGTGTTTGAGCAGTCATTATAACTGAGATTCATTTGATCATTTCGGAAGATCGCAATCACCCGGTAGCGATGGTCGCAATCTTTATCGATAAAAGAGAAGTGATAAAAACCATCTGCATCAGTTTTGGTTTCTAGATATAACGAATAGTGAGGGATTCCATTTTTGGCACTTGCGTGCACTCCCGGGATAGGATCCATTTCTACTGTCAGTGAGCGATCATGTCCGCACTGCGGTTCATACCGGAGATACAATCGTATCAGGGTATTCCCGATACCGCATTCTTTTCCCTTTGCGTTCAAAAAAGAAAGACGGCCTTGTACTTCTCGTTTCGTCGGACATAAGCGAATTTGGAATTTTCTCGTAACTGTTTTTGGACAAGGTTCTGGTGAGATAAGAAAGGTGGTTGTGATTTCAAAAAGTTGCTCTTCAGGGATCATTTCAGGTACATTTTCAAGTACAATTTCACTCTGTAAATTGTAACTAGAGCCTACAGGAAGAGGAAATGATGTTGTATTCCACGCAAGCCTTATAGAAATATCAACGGATCCTTGTATTTGATCAATTGTACTTGAAACGATTATCCCAGCATCGATATCTCCAGTGTTGGATAAAATGTATTCCACATCCATATATTCTGCATACCCACCCTTGGCATGATCCCAAGTTAAACAAGTTGGGCAAAGCGTTTTGGATTCGATGTCGCTGATCTGGATTGCACAATTCTTTTCAAGGATTTCGATTGTGTCAGGAATAATCGTTGTCTCCCCCTGCAAGGTGCCAGTTATCTCCACATGATCATTTAGCTCTACTTCTATCGTATGCTCAGGAAACTCTACGCGATGATAAACGTCGAAAAAAGATTCCACCCAGAAGTGTTCTTCTTTCTCGTTGATTTTCGTAACAATACCCTTTGTTCGAATTGGTGTCGATTGGTCTGTTTTTCCCAGTAATCCTTGTTGAATTTCAATGGGTGGAAAGGCTGGAGGACAGAAAGGAACTGCATCCTCGGTTTGTATAGGGTAAAGCAAGGTTATTTCGGTTGTTTTTTCTGAGGTAGTTCCCTTTTCGGGATTTTGTTTTTCAGAACGTGTTTGATGAATTGTTAACCGATATGATACAACATCTATGTTCTTTCGACTCATGCTTTTTTTACGATCCAAAATTTCACATTGTATCTTTTGTGTAAACAAAAAACCATGTGAAAAAGAACATGATTCTCGAACCTTCTGTAAAAGTTCTTCTGGATTGAAACGATACTCCTTTTTGTCCAGCAGGACTGGAAGATACCGATAGAAATCGTGTGTCAAGGAAACGGGAGTACACAATGATTCGGAATCATCTTCCAAGGGGTGAAAAACGATACAATTCCCAATCTGGGATAAATTCTTCTCAATGGCTGCAGGAAGATTTGTCTCTAAAATAATCCCAACAGGTCCCAAAATACTCAGTTTTTCAAGTTCTTTTTTTAACACCGATAATGTCAAAGGCTTGCCTTGTATGTTAATGTAGGGATCCTCTTGATCGGTATTCCACCACCCACTTAAATGAATCCACAATACGGGTTTTTCCCTAGATCGCAAAACCTTTCTCATTTGTTGATTCAATGAAGATAAAGTTACCTTAATATGCTCTATAGAGCTAGGCTGAATACATTCTCTTGAAAAGGATGCCGGGATGTTTCGATATGGATTTGCAAAAGGAAGAAAAATGGTAGCATGATCGCTATGAAAAGGCATTTGCGAACTATATTGAAGAGTTTGATTTGTAAAGAATTGCTGTATTGGTTCAGGGTAGGTCGAATCAGATTGGATAAAGAGAAAAAAATGATTAGATGAAGTTTGAAAAGATTTCCAAGGTGGTGGATCCTGCCAAGGACGAAAAGAGAGAAGTGAGGATACAGGGTTTTGCACTCCCTTGCTCATGGTAAATGTACCATCTAAAAAGGTTCCTTGTAGAGTGCAAAATACAATATCACCTTTGGAGATATTGCTAGCATAGGTCTCTGTTTCCTTCACTTCTATCCAGAAAGGATTCGATTTTTCACTTGCGCAATATGGAATTTGGTCACAAAAAATGGGAGGTTGTGTCATGCATAAATAGCCCGAGATGATAACTTCTTTACCAATCCATGGAGAAAAATCTTTAGAGAGTTCATGCAACGTGATGATTGGGATTTCTCCAATCGGATTCAATGTGATTTGAATGGTAGCCAGGATAACATCATACGAAACCAATTGAAGTTTGTACTTCCGCGTTTCATTCCATTCGTGGGTTTCAATATGAACTGGAATATCAACTTTTTCCCCTTGTTTGATCGAGAGTGATGTCAGGCAGGAGATTCTGATTGTCTCATCCATATCTCCTTCCCAATAAAGCTGTAGATCAGTGTCACACTGCCGATTATAAATCCATACCGATTTTCTCACCGATCCAGTAGAAGGAATATCCCACTCATAATGAGTCTGTTCCAATTGAATCGTGGACCATAAAACTTTCATATGGATAGGTATTTCTACGTGCTGTGGTTTGCAGTTTGATGTTAAGATAATCATATCCGAGTATAACCCTGGTTCATAATTATCGGAACATATCGTCGCAGTAACAACATCTGATCCTCCTGGCGGAATCACCAGCTCCGAAGGGGATATATGTAACCATGAAGCCGACCAAGATATAGTGACATGGCAATCTTCATCATTATCAGCATTGGCCGTGATGGTAATTTGGGATCGCAAACTTTGATCGGGACATATTTCAAAATAAAAACCTTCTTGGGCAACAGCATAATGGTTTCCCCAAAAAGGGGTGAACTGCATGCTAGAAATGACAAGTAGAAAGGATAAAAAGAATCGCACAACAGACTTCATGATATCCTCCTTATTGTATGCAATGAAGTAGTTCTATAGTAAAACGATTCTCCAATTTCTCCAAATAAAAAAACCAAAATAGTGCATTTTTTCACGATTGAAGTTGAGGTAGATAAAACCCAGCCATGTGCCGTTCACTTTGCTTATTCTATGCGATGACTCTGCGGGGGTGTTTTATCAAATTTATTTTCGTATGAGATTATTTGCAGTTTTACAAAAAAATTAGCCGGGCATGCCTTCGTAATGGACGATATGTTCTTGTTGGCCACTATAGAGAAAGCTATTGTTCATATGATCACGCTCATCCAGTGATATGCGGCGAAAAATATCTCCCCAGGTAAAAAGATCGGCATATTCTTTAACAAGTTTTTCATATTGCCTGGTTATATGAGCATATTTCCGAATTTCCCACTCACGATATGGGATACACGCCAATGTTTCTAATAGTCTGGCTTTGGAATATGTCGTTTTTTTACCCGTAATCAGATCCATACCCCAAAAAAACAGTTTTGCAATTGCAGAATACTTTAATCTAGGGTGTTCTACTGTGTTCTTGCATTCTTTTTGAAGATCTATCATTTTGCCTCTATCCTTTTTGCTTGAATGTACTATTAAAACTCATGAACGATTGAAAAGTTCCATCATATTGTTGATTTGCTACAGATATCCTGATTTCAAGAGCTTTTATTAATTAATGCTGGGTGCTGGAAATTGTAAAGCCATTCACCTGATTTGCGATAATAATTCTTCCGTCTTCTTGCACACGTATAGCCTTTGGGAAAAGCGAAGAGCTACGGTAAAAATCATCTGCTATATCCACTACATTCATATCAGAATCTACTTGAAGCAGTTTTGCTGCTTTGTTTTCTTGAGCTGGAACTGTTACAAAAAGTGTTCCAGAGGAGTCAAAAGCGATTGGCCCAGTAATCGTATCTTGTCCTAAATCTATTGTTGAAAAGTAAGGGTTTGACGTATGGGCATGGTGAATTTGATAAAGACCAGTATCGGTTGAGATGTACAATTGGTTGGTATCGGATGGAGAAGTTGTCATGTAACCTGAATATGGGGTGCTTACGGGGGGTATTTTATCTGTGTGAATCCAACGCCCTTTCCCTCCATTTTCACCACGATAAAGTCCTTTTGTAGAATGATAGACATACAATGGTTCCTGACCACCAGCCCAACTCATGGAAAGGGTAAACTCTCCTTCGCTGCACTCGATTTTTTGCAACTCTGTCCAGCGTATACCATCTACACTTTGATAAATACTGCAGATTCCATTCTTGTTGTATGGGTGGGAAGGAACGATGGCAACTATGAAGATGTTTTCCTCTCCCGACGTATCATATAGCATCCGAAACGCTCTTCCTTCTTGGTTCTGGGTGAGATCTTCAAGATCTGCAAAAATCTGGAGCTCATGGTTGTTCTTATCCCCTTCCAAAAGAAGTCCACCACCCGTAGTATTCGGACTTAGTAAGACATAAAACCGTTCTGTTTCTTTGTTAAAAGCAAAATCACTAGCCATCATCATAGCATTATCATGACGATTCCAAGAGCGGATTTCTTCAGCACCTTCCTGGGCAATTACATAACCCCAGTCTTTCATTCCCAGAAATACTTCTCTCCAAGGTGCAACACCAATAGCAACGGGTACTACAAGCTGCATCCCTTTGGAAGCAAACTGCCAATGATTACCACCGTTTTCGCTGACATAAATTCCACCACAAGAAGCTATCATTACTTTTTCTGAATTGTAAGGGTCTATAGCAATGTTTGGGACACGCCCGTGAGAACCACCTAAAACAGTGCTTCCCTGAAACTGTTTACCATGGATCATTGCTCTATTGTCTCGTTTCCACCAGCTTTTACCCGGGTGTCCATAAAGCTCATGGTGTACCTCATGAATTGCATTGCTCCAGTGTATACCATGATCTGTACTTTGTATAACTGCCGCATAATTATTTCTCTGTGGATCAAAAGGTGGCATGTGACAACCAGCCAAAATAGTGGATTCTGAAATGGCAAGAGTATTCCAAAGAGGTCCTTTCATTAAATCGCCAGAACCTTTGAATGCATGATGCCATTGGCTATGTTCATCAAGAACCATAATACCATCAAAACCGGCTGCTACCCAAAGTTCCTTGGAATCATGTAAATATACAATGTCTTCTACCGTATCAGGACTGGATACAACCCTTACGAAACTATCTTTTGCATAACCGGGTCTCATATCTAGTTTGAACAAGCCCTGTCCAAAAGTACCAACATAAAGAGTGGTTCTATCGGGAAGCAGAATCAAGCAGCGAATCCATTTGTCTTGAAGC
>CAZOYI010000056.1:0-15553 GCA_964583965.1 uncultured Caldisericota bacterium | reverse complement strand
AAACTGATTGCAAACTCTGGCAGAGTTTATGTAGACTTCCCTTCGGGTACAGCTGTACCATCCACTATATCTGCCTATAGCATTAAGTTTGCATCTCCTCCGCCTGCAGCAGAACCTGCACTCCCTTTTGTAGGTGCTACCATGAATGCTCCATATGATCCCCAAATTTCAGGAAACAGAGTTTCGTTTGTTGTTCCTGAAACCGTAATGCCTGGGCAATATGTTTGCTTTATCTTTAAAACAGATGCAGGCATACGTAACCCTGAACAAGAGGGGATCTATCATTTAAAGCTTTCTACTTCTGCAGAACCTTCTATTGTTACTTCACAGAATTATCGTATTCAAGGGTATAGCTCAACTGGTGTTACGGTAAACCCCAACAAATCTGAAGAAGAAGCAGAATGGCTTATCCGATTCAAATTAGGATCTTCAGCAGGTTTATATACTTTCAGGAATGACACTATCGCAATCACCTTTCCTGTAGGAACAGGTATGCCAGCAGTCGATATACCTGCGGGAGATATTTCTGTCAATGGTGTAGCTACAACTGCACCTGCTGTTGTAAATCCTGCAACCAGACAAGTTACGATCTTGGTTCCACAATCTGTGGAGCAAGGAGCTAATGTTTCCGTTCAAATCAAGAAACAAGCGAAGATCATTGTCCCCACCATAGATGTTACCCCAAAATACTTTACGCTGACTATTCAAGTGTCCTCCGAAACAGATCCATATATCTCGGATCCTTTTGAAGTCTATACTTCCATTGATAATCTGCTTGTTTATTTGAGCGATCCAGGAGTAGGAGTTGTTTCTCAACAAGAAATATCTTTTACCTTAGGAGATGTTGACGAAGGCTTAAAAGCTGGAGAAAGCATTACAATCGAATATCCATCTGGTACCAGTATTCCTACATTCATCAATGCAGGAAATGTTCGTATTGCTAATGTTACTGCAGTTGTAGAAATGAATCCTTCTTCTATCCAAGTGAGTGGTCAAAAAGTTATACTAACCCTTCCTCCCACCTTTCCTACAATTTTAGAGAAGAATCCAGCAAAAGTCATCTTTTTGTCAAGTTGTGGTATTACCAATCCCACCGAACCTGGATCCTATACTCTAAAAGCATATACTTCCAAAGAAACTACACCTGTGCAATCGGAGTTCTATACCATTGGCACTGTTTCTGGTGCTGTACAAGTATCAGTTGATCCAAAAGCCTCTGGATACTGTATACCACAGCCTACAGTTCCCAAAAATAACAAAGGTGCAGAGTACTATATCCATTTCTTAACTGGTTCTAGCGGGGGATTGTCTACAGGACAATTTGTTTCTGTTGTATTTCCTCCTTCTTACACAACAATCCTAAATACAAACTATCCTGCACCTACCAATCAAATCCCACCAGGAAATATTCTAATCAATGAGCAACCTGTAACACAGAACTCCAATATTGTCGATGCACCGACATCTTATCCTGTGGGCTCAAAAATGATCCAAATCCCTCTCCCTGTGTCAGTTGGTTCCAATGAAAAGATTTCTATTCATTTCTTGGAGTCCGCCGATATTGATAACCCTGTCGTTACAGTTACTCCACAGCCATATACGCTGTATGTATTTACCGCTACAGAAACCTCCGCCGTATCCGGTACCTTTTATTTGTATTCTCAAATTGAAGGTATTGGGGGAATCCCTATTAATAGTAATTTACCCATCCATGTAGAGCTTTCCAATTATACTGCAGGACGAGATTGTGGTATGAATTTCGGATTTAAAACCGGACCAATTGGTGCTTTGAAGGCAAGTATTGATACTGTATCTGTTATGCTACCGCCCGGTACAAGGCTTCCTTCCTACATTGCTGGAGGTACGATCCTGGTGGACCAAGATGGAATTATCGATGGAAACGAAGTTTCTGTGCTCAATCCAAAAATTGAGCAAAATATCGTTACATTCACAATTCCTATCAATGTGGCGAACCTGGATAAATTGTATGTATACTTCACAGAGCAAGTTGGAATGTTAAATCCAAGTGCTCCAGGAAACTATCAGATATTCGTGAAAACTTCATCTGAAGAAAACTATATCGGATCATTGGAATACAATATTAATCCTGTTTCTTACACCATTCCATCGGTTACAGTAAGGCCTGCATTTGCTAAAGCTACAGCTACTTATACCATTTGTTTCCGAACTGGTTCTTATGGTAATCTCAATATAGGGGATACGATTAACATCCTCTTTCCTGCGGATACTGAAATACCAACTACCTTAAATTCTTCTCATATTCGTGTTAACAATGTTCGTTGCTTTATCAACCCATTGACGAATCCAGTAGAGCGTTCTATTCAAATTTATAGCCCTGTCGCTATCAACGGAAACTCAACGGTTGAAATAATCATTACAACTATTAAGAACCCAGTGGCATCAAGTGCTGTACCTCCAGATGAATGGGATGAAGAGGATGGAACAGGATACAGACTAAAGATATGGACACTGCGAGAAGGCTCCAAAAACAATCCACTAAAATCCAGTACCTATGGAATCTATGATAACATAGCTCCCCTTCATATTGCTACAGATGTTTCTCCTTGCACCCCCTATACCAATGCGGAATATACTTTTGAGTTTTATACTCCTGCAGCTATCGTTGCTAATACAACAGAAGTACAAGTAACCTTCCCAAACGGCACCTTTATCCCGTCTACTTTGGATTCCTATACCATTATGTTTGGCTCTACATACTGCAAGGTAACTCCAACTGTTGCACAATATACTGTAACTCTTGTTTCTCCTGTTGCTATAAGTAAAAACGGTATTGTAAAAATAACCTTTACGAAAGATGCTGATATTCAAAATACAAGCGAAGGATCTCACATAATGTATTTTGAAGTTGTAGGTCCTGGACTAGCTCGTAGGGGTAAGAGTGTGTATATTTGTCCTGATTTGGATTTGCAGCGAGTGGAAGTTACTCCTGATTCCCTAACCATTGCAGAAGGTAAATCACAAATCTTTACAGCGTTTGCTTATGATGCAAATGGAAATCGAATCACCCGAGGAGTCGAGTACCATTGGAGTATATCCGGCAATATCGGGTGGTTAAGAAGTTTTAAAGAAGAAAGTACAGAATTTTATGCCAGTGATATAGGTGTAGGAAATATTACCGTCACAGTTACATATGGTTCCCAGTCTTCGATTACTATCTCCGCACCCATTACAGTTGTTGGACCCTTGGATCGAATCGTTCTTTCTCCAACCTCAATTAGTACCTCACGGGGAAAGAAGACTCGTTTTATGGTAACTGCCTTTGATGCTCAAGGTAAGATGATTAAAGATGTTGGCTATACTTGGTCCATTGAGCCAGCGTATGGACGAATAGTCAATTTGACAAATCCAAACGAGATTGACTTTTTAGCAGAATCAGAAGGTCGATGCACCCTAACAATACGAGTGCAACAACAAGATGTATATCGCGAAGCTACTGCTGAAATCAGTATTCGCAATGGTGTGAATGATTTACGTTTTGAACCTTCATCTTTTTCCAAAGCTTTTGAACCCTCTGAAATTGTTGGTCCAATAGTCGTCAAAATGATTGATCAGGGTGGGAATCCAATTGTTCAAAATGTGACCTACACCATCACCCTGAAGTCATCTTCTACAACTTCCCGATTTTCTTTAGATGGAGTTACTTGGAGTGATCAACATACAATTCAAGTTGATGTTGCTCCTAATTTTTCGGAATCCATGCCATTTTATGTATCAGATTTAGAGCAAGGTAACATTTCCATCACTGCAACATCCCAAGACTATAATGCAGCGATCATGACGCTTAATATTCGTGGAGTAAAGAAAAGAATTTTATTCAAAACACCACCTAGACTCCTGCGCATCAACCAACCTTCTGATCCTATCATTGTGAAGCTTGCAGATATTTTTGGAAACTCCTTTACCATGAATCAAGATATTCTCTTGCATGTGAAAGCAGATTCACAAATGGTTTCTTTTTCTACCTTTTCTTCCGTAGAAGAGTGGTTACCTCAAACCAGCATTTTACTGAAAGCTGGCAAAGAGGAAGTTCAATTCTATTGCATGGACTCAAGGGAAGAATCATTCAATATCACAGTATCACATTCATTGTTTGGGACGATTACACAAATGGCAATGGTTGCTTCTCCGGGTTCGGTTAGTATGCCAGAAGTTACCGTCAACCCCTCTACTGTTGATGCGATGGCTACCTATTACATATCTTTAACACTTGGTTTAGATGGGAGTTTAGAGACAATATCAGATACAATTACAATTCAATTTCCAACCGAAACCATTTTACCCAATTATCTCTCTGCTCAAGATATTTTAGTGAACGATAATCCCTTATTTACAACACCCTTTATCGACGCCAATAAGAAATTCATTCGCATTGTTCCTCCAATGGCACTTAATGGAGGGCAAAAAATAGAAATTATAGTGAAAGGGATTACCAATCCATCGAAAGAAAACGATTATTACTTAACCGTCTTTACTTCAAAACAAACCAAGCCCTCTGTATCAGCTCCATACCACATAGGTGTTTCTTCTGCCTCTGATTTCGTTGTTACTCCAGACCCAGTTATTGCTGGTGAAGTTGCCACTTACGAAATCGAATTCCGCACAGGAGTTTCAGGAGAATTAAATCCAGGAGATACGATTGTTATCTTGTTCGATTACAACTTCATCTTTCCTAAGAAAATTGGTCGTAATGCTGTCATGATCAATGGTATGATGCCCTCAACAGAACCAATTGTTTCAGGGAAATCGATTATTCTTAAAGTTGACCGAACTATTGGCTCAACAGCACTAGTGGATATTGTCATAACAAGAGAAGCTGGCATACAGAATCCAGAATTTCCCGGCATGTATCAGTGTAGACTTTATACATCCCAGGAAGAGTCTAGTGTCGAATCCGAACCATTCCAAATTGTAGACCGATCTACTGTACAAAATGTAAAAGTTAGTTTGAAACCTGCTACGATTGCTTCAGAAACACAAATTACGATTAAAGCAAATCTTGGCCCTTACGGTGCACTGGTGCGTGGAGAAAAGATATATGTTTCTCTGCACCCATTTGTACTACCCGAAACTCTTCACGGTACATATGTTTCTGTAAATGGTATACGACTCAGTGGTTCTCTGGAAGTTCAGAAAAAGATAGTTACACTACCGATTTCATCGAATCTTTCCAATGGAGCCGATATCACGATCGTGTTCTATGCACAAGCAGGCATCATTAATCCAACCTCTCCAGGATATGATTATCGCATTAGTATTTGGACTGACAAAGAACCAGCGCAAATGATGTCAGAGCCTTTTACAATCGAGCCTAACCTAGAGATAGACTGCCTATTAACACCAGATACACCCGATGGTTTATCCAATTGGTATGTTACAGCACCAACAGCAATCTTTACATCCAATGTGATTGGTACGTTCTATTACAGAATTGACAACACTCCTGAAAAAGAATATACAAGTCCCGTACCTTTGGATATGCCTGGAAAACATACACTGTATTACCGATTAGTTACCAATATGGGAACGGAATCTGGTGAATATTCTGTTTCCTTTGCTTACGACGGTGATAAACCTGAAATCATTACCAATATTGATTCTGAAGTAATGTATACTCGTGATCAAACCTTTGCACTCTCTCTACGGATCAATGATATTTCACCCGTGAAAGTCACCATAAATCAAGAACTGATCACATTGTATGAAAATGCATATTCTGCTCTTTTAAACCTTAAAAATGGAGAGAATATTCTTCAAATCAAAGCTGTAGATGAAGCTGGTAATATTACATATGCAACATACCGAATTATCGTCAAGGTGAATCCCCCTATTCTCGTTCTTTCCTCACCTCAGTTATATCAAACCGTAGAAGATGTTTACTTCTCCACTACTCCAAACGGAAATGCCCTATATGCTAATATTCGGATAAAAGGAACAACAGAGATAGGGATAAAAAAAGTGGAAGTGATCTCACCAACGAAACCCGATGAAATCATTACCTTGGATGTTGATCATATGGGAGGATTTGATCGAATTGTTGGAATGGCAGTTCTAGCCGGGGATAATATTCTAAAAGTGCAAATTGAAGATTCGGTTGGGAACAAAAATAACGTTACCATATCCTTTATTGTACGATGTACACTTCGCTTGCGAATTGGCGTAGAAACTGGATATTTAAATGCTACAGCATTAACCTTGGATGTAGCACCTTATTTAAAATACAATATGCACACAATGATTCCTTTCCGATTGGTAGCAGAATCCTTTGGTGCTACTGTAGGTTGGGAGCAATCTACGCGAAAAGTGTCCTATGATTTCCGAAGCGTTCATATTGACTTGTGGATTGATCAGTTAAAAGCTGTCATTGCTCATCCGGATGGTCGCACGGAAACCAAGAATATGCCAGCAGAACCAGAGCTTAAAAATGGTCGAACCATGATACCATTACGGTTTGTAGCAGAGGCAATGGGCATGAAAGTTGGCTGGGACGCAAAACTATGGGAGGCTTCAATCACGTATCCCTAGTGCATACTTAAACTCCAAATAGAAAAAAAGACCGCCTTTAAAGGCGGTCTTTTTTTATCTTGTAAAAAAACCACGAAATGATAAACTTAAAAGAAAAAAATGATTAGGAGTTTTGCATGAGTAATTATATTGAAATTAGATCAGTGGATGAGTTTGAAACACGAGTTTTGAAAGCCGGTAAGCCGGTTTTAGTTGATTTTTGGGCTCCATGGTGTGGACCATGCAGAATGGTATCGCCTGCATTAGAAGAGCTTACAAACGAATCCAACGGTAAATTTACGCTAGCAAAAGTGAATACAGATGATGCAGCAGAAATTGCTATGAAGTATTCCATTGTTAGTATACCAACACTAATTCTTTTTAAGAACGGAACTGCGGTTGATAAAGTCATCGGCGCTTTACCAAAACAACAACTAAAGGCTTTTATCGACAAAAACGCATAGGCAATGAATAAAAAAACTTTAATGGAGTATATCCAGTCTTTCGTACGAAAGACTGGATAGACTCCATTGGACATGAAGATAAGTGTCAAAAATGATACTTTACGGATTGCCTTCAGTATTTTTAAACAAGGAGTAGATATCTCGCTAGATGACTGCTCCAAGGTTACATTGATTGTTCGTGATTTTTTAAATATGTTACTTGGAATTGAAGCCGGTTTTGTTTTGGAAATTTCATCTCCTGGAGCTGAGCGAAAACTAAAAACCTGGCAAGAGTATTCAATGTTTAAAGGGAAAAATGCACGAATAGCCTTCAAAGATGGACACACTGTTGAATGCGTTTTGGAAGGAACGATAGAGCCAGATCAAGTTGTGTATTGTAGTGAAAATGAAGAAAACGTTGTATCTTATGACGATATTGCAAGTTGCCGATTAGTTTTATATTAGGAGTAAAAAGTGCCAGCTGGTAAAATTTTTCAAGCCATTGATATTTATTGTAAAGAGCGCGAAATTAAGAAAAAAGACGCTATTTATCATGCTATTGAACAAGGAATATTGGCTGCTTATAAACGTGCTTTCGGGAATGTTCAGAATATACGAGTCGTCATGAACCCGCATATGCGTTTATTGAAAGTGTATGAAGCAAAGAGAGTTGTCATTCAACCCCAAGACGACCTTGCTGAAATTTCACTTGAAGATGCTCAAAGAATCAAACCAACCGCACAACTGAACGATATCGTGGAAATCGAGCTTAATTTGCATAAGTTAGATCGTATATTGGCTGATGTCGTAAAACAAGTTGTTATGCAACACATCCATAAAAATTACCAAGATGAGATATTTGATGAATTTAAAACCCGCGAACATACCATGGCAATTGGAGAAATATCCAAAGTTACACCATCCAGGGTATATGTCAAAATCAATAAAGCAGAGGGAATACTTCCTCAAGATGAACAAATACCAAGTGAGCATTATCAAGTTGGTGAACAAATACATTGCTACATCTTTTATGTCTATCGTTCCAAACGTGAACCAATGATTATGCTTTCTAGAACTCATCCGAATTTACTAAAAACTCTCATGGAATTGGAGATACCCGAATTAGCACAAGGCTTAATTGAGGTTAAGAAAATTGTGAGAGAGGCTGGAGTACGAGCAAAAGTTTCAGTGTATTCCACAGAACCTAAAATAGATCCCGTAGGAACTTGTATTGGAACAAAAGGTTCCAGAATCAATGCTGTTGGGAAGAGATTGGATGGAGAAAAAATTGATGTAATCCGATGGAGCGATGACGTCGCCACTTACATAGCAAATTCTTTAAGTCCTGCAAAAGTTGAACAAGCAGATGTAACTGTTGATCAAGACAATCATATCGCCACAGTTCTTGTTCATCCTCAGTTTTTTTCACTTGCTATTGGACAAAGAGGATTAAACGTCAAATTAGCAGCTCGATTAACAAGCTTTAAACTAGACGTTTTACAAAAGAATGAATTGCATGAACAGGAGAAACCATCTTTATGAGCGACAAGAAAGTTCGAGTTTACGAACTAGCAAAACAATTGGGAGTTACTTCGCAAGCTCTCATGGTAATTTTGAAAGATTTAGGGGAATCTGTAAAAAGCTATCTTTCTACGATTGAAGAAGAAACTGCTGAAGCCGTAGAAGAAATTGTTCGATTCCAAAATGAAGAACGAACGAAAAAGAAACAAGAAGAAGCTCGGAAAAAAGGGATTCCCATTGTAATAAAAGAAGAAACCTCTCCTAAAGAAGATAAAACAGAAAAAGACGAGTCTAGAATTAAAGAAGAAGTAGTCTACTTCAATGCCGATCAGCTTTGTCGGTTTCTTCACATTGATTATCCAGAGCTCCAAACAAGACTGCTAAAATATGGAATTGTTTCCTACTCTCCAAATGATCCAGTCCCAGGATTTGCTGTCAAATCTTTATGCGAGATCTACGATGTTCTACTGGAGTACAATGTTGACGAAAGCTTTGATGATCGATTTTTCAAGACCAGAGCTCCTGTTATCACGATAATGGGTCACGTCGACCACGGAAAAACAACTCTTCTCGATTATATACGTAAAACTAGGGTAGCCGATAAAGAACTAGGGGGCATTACCCAAGCTATTGGTGCCTATAGCGTGAATGTTAACGACAAACAAATTGTATTCATCGATACTCCTGGCCACGAGGCATTTACAGCAATGCGCGCAAAAGGATCTGAAATCACTGATATTGTCGTCCTTATTATAGCAGCCGAAGATGGCGTAAAAGAAACCACCTTAGAGGCAATTGATCATGCTAAAGCAGCAAAGGTACCTATCATTGTTGCGATTAATAAAATTGATCTTGAAAATGCCAATATTGAGCATGTTAAAACACAACTTGCAGAACGTGGACTTAATCCTGAAGAATGGGGTGGTGATACCATTGTCGTTCCTATCTCTGCAAAAAAAGGACTAGGCGTCGACGACCTTTTAGAGATGATTCTCCTTAAAGCAGAAATGATTGAGCTGCGCACCAGTACTTTAGCAGATTTTGCGGGTACTGTCATTGAATCCAATATCACAAAGACATTTGGATCACAGGCAACTATCATTGTTCAAACTGGTACGCTTCGACGGGGTGATGTTATTACAATTGATGGAAAAACCGAATACAAAATACGGGTTCTCAACGATGATTTGGGAATAACCATCAAGAAAGCAGCTGCCTTAACTCCTGTCAATATAAAAGGATTGCCTGAAATACTCAAACCAGGCTCCATAGTGCGTTCAGCAAAGAATTTTGTACCGTATGAGGTAGCATCATTCAATGAAAAACAAGAAGAATTCAATCCTAGTGAAGAAATAGACTGGGCTGAGGACTTTCTTTCTGAAAAAGAGACCGTTGAAAAGTTCAATGTTATTATCAAAGCAGATGGCGAAGGAACTCTTGATGCTCTTCAGGTTGCCTTGGACAAAATCAAAGTTGATGGGGTAGAACTAAATATAGTGAGACAGGGCGTAGGCATCATAACAGAAGACGACATCCTTCTTGCCTCTGTCAGTAAAGCAAACATATATGGGTTTAACAGTACAGCTAGCCCTGGTGCTAGAACTGAAGCTAAAAACAAATTGATTCGTCTGAAAACATATCGAATCATCTTTGAATTATTGGATGATATTAAAGCCAGCATGAAGGGTGTATTAGCTCCCGAAGAGACAGAAGAAGTTCTCGGTACAGCAGAAGTAAAACAAGTTTTCAAAGTACCTAAAGCTGGTGCAATTGCAGGGTGTATTGTTCGATCTGGTGTGATACGAAGAAATGCACAAGCCCGTATTATCCGTGATCGATCCATTATATTTGAATCCAAGGTTTCTTCTTTAAAGCGTTTCAAAGAAGATGCCCGAGAAGTTCGGGAGGGATTTGAATGCGGTATTGGAGTCGAAAACTTCAATGATGTGAAGGTTGGAGATACCATTGAAGTTTTTCAAATGGTTGAAAAACCCCAATAATATGTAAACAATGGCAGCTGACATAGCACTTCTTACAGTAGAACTGAGATTTCCTGGTGTACAAAGTCTCAAAGAAAAAAGAAGAATATTGCAATCGATGATCCAAAAACTGAAATCAATGTTTAACATTGCAATCAGCGAAACAGATCATCAAGATACCTGGCAAAGGTCTGAATTGTCTATTGTTTCAGTAAATACTTCGTGGAATGAATTGCAGCGTACAATTGGTTTTATTCAGAACTGGATGCAACGTCAGCATGACGTTGAAGTGATTGAAGATAGGATTGAAAGATTATGAGAAGTTATCACAAAGAAAAATTAGAAAAAAGAATACGTGAAGCACTGAGCCAAATTCTTGTATATGAAATTGAAGATCCTCGTCTCCAATCTTGTTTGATTAACCGTGTTGTGTGCACAAGAGATTTTCGAATTGCCAAAGTATACGTTAGCTTTTTTGGTGGCCAAGATGCAGAAAAAAATGGTCTTCAAGCTCTTCGTAGCGCATCAAAATTTCTACAATCTCACTTGGCATCCAAAATACAAGTTCGATTTGTTCCGCTACTTTCCTTCTTTTTAGAAAAAGATCCCGAAGAAAAATTAGAATCCTTAAAAAGACTTCACCAAATTTTAGAAAAAGAACATTCGACAAAAAATGAAGAGGATTCTTCTCAAATACACAATGAAGAAGGGATAGAGGATTCCCTCTAACTATATGTTTCGTTTTTTTTCAACGCTTCCTTCCCATACCTCCTTCTTGCTCTGTACACATGAAAACCCTGACATTGATGGTGTATGTTCTTTGGGTATTTTGCATCTTTGGCTTAAATCTCACGGTTTTCTCGTGCAAAGCATTGTACAACCTCCCATTCCTGGTCTAGATTATCTTCATGGTCTAGAATCGGTTATCACAGATCCTCGTCAACTGAATATGCAGACTCCTTTCGTTTTAGTGTCCTTGGATTGCGCGACCCCGCAGAGAATATGGCCTCAAATTGTTTTTTCCTGTCATGTAACTCATGTGAATATCGATCATCATATTGATAACTCTTGTTTTGGTGATCATCCTTTTGTAGATTCCACTGCATCTTCTACTGCAGAGCTGTTATATATTGAACTTTGTCGAGAAGGAAATCCTATTCCTATGCCCTTATTGGAAAACTGCTATGCTGGAATTCTATTCGACACAGGTGGTTTTCGATATAGTAATACTACGTCTGCCACTTTTAGGCATGCTATGGAGTTGGTAAAGGCAGGAGTTTTACCTGCTCATATAGCACAACACGTTTTTCAATCCTATAACTGCCAATCATTCCAAGCACTCAAGTGTGCTTTAGAAAATTGCTTGTATCAAGAAGTATCTCCATCCTATTTGTTTACCTATATACCTTATGCAAAGGTTCAAGAACATCACTTTTCTCCACCTGATTTTGAAGGCATAGTTGACATTCTTCGACTTCACAAGAATGCAGACTTGATTGTCTTTGTGCGTGAAGTGAAACCAAACGAATGGAAGGGGAGTATTCGAAGCACACCCAAATACTCTATTCTCGATATGGCTCATTCGTTTTCCGGAGGGGGCCATCGAAATGCTGCAGGATTTACTTTTTACGGAAGCTACAATGAATTAAAGGATAGAGTAATGACACAAATACATTCTCTTGTCGCGGAATAAAGAGAGCCCATGACTTCTTCAACGTATTTTCAGACTCCCCGTGTTGATGTTTCCGGATTTCTTTTGATCAATAAACCCAAGGGAATTACTTCCTTTGATGTTATACGTCAGCTTAGATCTCGGACAGGTCTGTCTAAAATGGGGCATGGCGGTATATTAGATAAAAATGCTACAGGACTACTCATTGTGGGGATTGGAAAAGCAACAAAAAAACTTTCATCATTCTTAGATGATCCAAAAAAATACATCTGTATGATGGTTCTTGGTGCTAGTTCCGATACACATGATTGGCTTGGGCATCAATGGAAGTTTCAAAGTGTGCCCTCAGATATTACACCATTTCGCATTCAAAAACTATTATTAGACCGTTTTCAGGGACATATTTTGCAACAACCACCCTTATACTCAGCTTTAAAGAAAAAAGGGAAAAAATACTATCAATATGCTCTCTGTGGACAAACGATTGAAATTCCAAACCGAGAAGTGGAAGTTTCTCAAATTCGACTCATTTCATATATGAAGAAAACCTATCAAGCTAAGATGGTTTTTTCAGTGGAATGTTCAAAAGGAACATACATCCGCTCCCTAGCCCGGGATATCGGAGAAGCCTTGGGTACAGTTGGAGTAGTGAAAGAGTTATGTAGAACCCATATTGGAAACTATTGTTTATCGCAGGCGATTCCACTGTCTTGTATCTCTTCTTTGGAGGATATCCAAAAGGCTGTGATTTCATGATTCAGAAACAAATTGGTTGTATTGGGAATTTTGATGGAGTTCACCTTGGGCATCAGGCTCTTATTCACATGACCCAAAAAATCGCTACAGAGCAATCCCTAAAACCAATACTGATTACTTTTCAAACCAATACAAAGCTTCGCAATATTTTGTCCTATCTCACAACTGCACATGAAAAGAATCAACTTATTCACAACCTTGGTCTTGAGAAAATTGTACAACTTGAGTTTCCCGGATCTATTGCAGAAATGACACCAGGTGAATTTGTTGAGCACATCATTGTACATTCTCTTCAAATGACACATGTTATTGTGGGAGAGAATTTTTGTTTTGGAAAAAACCGATCAGGTAGCAGCGAAACACTTAAACAGATCGGGAAAGAAAGAAATATTGGAGTTACTATTGTTCCCCTAGAAACCTATCAGGAGGAACCTATTAGTAGTACAAACATTCGAAACAACATTGACGAAGGACATTTAGAAATCGCGAATGCGATGCTTGGATACCCCTTTTTTAATCAAGGTATCATTGTACCTGGTAAAAAGCGAGGGAGAACGATGGGAATTCCAACTGCGAATCTACATCCTAGAAATTCTCTGAAGAAAAATCCTAAAGAAGGAGTATACATCACCCAGATTCTGTTGAATGGTGGACTGTATCCTTCTTTGACACATATTGGTCCGAAACCTACATTTGAAGATATGGACCAAGGAATTGAAACCTATCTTCTCAACCACAGCGGAAACTTTTATTCACAACGGTTTGTTGTTTTATGGTTAAAGCGTTTGCGGGACATTCAGCAGTTTTCTTCTGACAAAGAATTAGCAGCACAAATCCAAAAGGATATTCAAACCACCCATGAATACTTTCACCAGCACAAAACATTTTCTTCACTACCGACTATACTACACAACTTGTAGTGATTATTGATTAAGATTATCTGTGTTCAGTGCTGTCTTCCTTTTGTTTTTCCAGTATTAAATCTTTCAATAATTGGTATGTAGTATCACCTAGCACTTGTTTGATATATTTTTCTTGCAATATTTCTTCGTCGGTCATTGCGTTAGATTCAGATTTGTTTTCTTTCACTTCTTTTCTGACTCTATGTGTTTTTTCTTCTTTTATTCCCAGGACTTCTTCTACAAAGTGTTTTTGGATGTCTACTTCCACTGAATTATTATCTGCAGCTCTGTTTTCCAAACCTGGTGTTTTTTGCTGGGATTCTCTGGATTCTTTATCTGTGGAATTGCGATCATGTTTTTGAAGGATGGGTAGAAAAGTTTTTTCTAGAAAGCGTTTGTTGATTTGTTTATTGGAATCATATATGATCTGTCCCCTAGACAGTGCCAACTGAATGTCCTCATCGGTTGGAAAACCATTAATCATTTGATCCCCTGGAATTGGGTATGGTTCGTTTGGGTAGGGGAATCCTCCTTGCATTTGGAAAGAAGTTTTTTCTTCTTTGTTTGATTCTACTGATGAACCGGGGGTAGAGGATGGAGGAGAGACGGGTTCCTTTTCTTTTTTTTCTCTTTCTTCTCGTTCTTTTTTTTCTTTTTCAATTTTTTGTTGAATAGCAAACTCTTCAAACAATGGGTTCTTGGATTTTTCTTCTGGGGTTAATTTTCGAATGCGGCTAAGAACATTTTCCAACTCTATTCCACTTACTGTTTCTTTTTCAATTAACATCTCGGCAATATCTTTAATTTCTTTGTGCTTTTCTTCAATGATCTTTTTAGCGCTTTGATACGCTTCATCGATGAGCAGCTTGATTTCTTCATCAATAGATTGCCCAGTTTCTTCGCTATAATTTCGTTCCGAAGTGAGCGATTTACCTAGGAATATGGCACCACCTTCTTTGCCAAAAGTACGTTGACCTAGTTTTGCACTCATCCCAAATTTTGTCACCATATTCGTAGCAATATCGGTGACTTTTTCTAAATCATTGGCTGCACCTGTAGAAATATCATGCAAGAAAAATTCTTCTGCTGCTCTTCCTCCTAGAAGACCAGATAATGTATGGATTAACTCCGTACGAGTTTTCAAAAAACGATCTTCAATAGGAAGTTGCATCGTATACCCCAATGCTCTCCCGCGTGAAACAATAGTGATCTTGTGAACTGGTTCAAGGTCTTTGTAATACCGAAGAACTGTTGCGTGGCCAGTTTCATGAATTGCTATCGCCCATTTTTCATGGGGCAGAATCTGACGGCTTTTTTTCTCGGGCCCAGCCACAATTCGATCAATAGAATCTTCAATTTCATCATGATGAATGAATAACTTGTTTCTTCGAGCAGCCAAAATGGCCGCCTCGTTTAACAAATTTTCCAAATCTGCCCCAGTAAAACCAGCAGTCTGTTTAGCAATAATAGGAATATTGACATCTTTTCCAAGAGGTTTATTCTTAGAGTGCAAGGATAAGATTTCTTGTCTTTCAGAAGCATCTGGAAGGTCAATAAACATTTGTCGGTCAAATCGTCCTGGACGTAATAATGCTGGATCAAGGATATCAGGTCGGTTCGTGGCAGCAATAATGATAACTCCTGAATTAGGAGCAAAACCATCCATTTCAACCAGGATTTGGTTTAATGTTTGTTCTCGTTCATCATGACCCCCACCAAGAACTGAACCACGTTGTC
>CAZOYI010000055.1:0-2588 GCA_964583965.1 uncultured Caldisericota bacterium | reverse complement strand
AAACGGAATAACACGGATATCGTGCCAGGTTCCATCTGGTAGCTGAACTTCTTTTCTAAAAGGCTTTCGGGTTTCAAGAACTTTTTTTGCAAGACAGTCAGGGCAAACATTATCCATGTTTCGATATGTGTTGTAACACTTGGTATTTTCTCTTTGTCTATTTTCTGGAACTGCTGCAAAACCTTGCCAGTTGCTATATAGAATATCCATTTCGGGACTTTGAATGGAGATCATATCTGGAACAACACTCAACATTTTTTGAAACCGTTGTTCGCTTTCAGAAAGCAACTTTTTGGCGTTTTCTAACGCATCGTTTTCTTCCACTCTTCGGATGTTCATATCGGCCATCCTTTGTAAAGATGAATCAGTTGTGAATTACACAAATACTTCATCATGTCACCAAATAGGTTTAGTTTTCAGTATAGCATGATCAATAACTGAAATAAATTGCTTTTCTATATAGATGTCGTATAACAGAATCAAACAAGAATCAAGGAGAAAAAATGAAAACGATATGTTTGAGTTTGCTTATATTAATGGTTTTTGTGAGCCTATCCTGCCAAAAGCAAGTTTCCCCACCGAATGATTTATTGGGTAAAGAATGGCGCTTAACCGACTGGTCGGTAAGTACCTTGCATCCGGCTGATTTCATGATTACTGCCACCTTTACTCCAGATTCTATATCGGGCAGATCTGTCGTTAACCAATACACCGGGCATTACACTTTGTCCAAAGACGCAGGCTTTTCAATCGATACCCTTACCATGACAGAGATGGGAGGATCTGAAGAAGAGATGAATGCCGAAAAAATCTATTTCGAACTATTGAACCAGGCCAAAAAATACATACTCAACCCTTCCAGTTTTCGCTTGCTAGACGAAAACAACAACGAACTGCTCATCTTTGCCTATCTGCACAAATGATAAGAAAAAGTACTGTGTGTATTTCAAAAATAGTTGCAACAAACGAAAACTTACTCTGTATTTTGTTATAAGGAACCATCGATGAGGTTCAAGAAAGTAGTTTTTATGCGGATGATGCCTATAAAAATATCATTGATCATGATTTGTCTTTTGGGTAGTTTTTTTTGGTTTCGTCCTATGTTTTCTTCTTCTACATTTGTAGGTGACTCCATACAAACAACCAAGGCATCCAATAACGCACAAATAAGAGATTTCACACATACAATCGAAAATGGCTTCGATTGGTCCTTTCCCTATCATGTTACTCCAAAAAGTAACTCAGGGGCATTCTATATGAATACACTAGGAGAGTCGGAGGATATTCAACTCATCGGTGTTACCTTGTTTTGGTCACTTTTAAATCCTGCCGACAATGTATATGATTTCACAATGCTTGACCAAATCATATCCTTGGCTGAAGAACACAACGTAAAAATCGTACTGCGTTTAAAATGTAGCGTAGTGGATCGTTACACCGGGGGAAGCGATGCTGATCAGTATTTACCCTACATTCCCCAATGGGTGCTGGATAAGCATAAACCTACTATATTCTACACACTTCTCAAACCACCCACCTTTATTCAGGTAGCCGCTCCATGGAATGAAGGAGTTCAGAAAGAACTTCAAAAATTTATTTCTGTCTTTGGTAAAAAAAATTTTCTTTCCCACGATCGTCTAGCAGGGCTCTATGTTCATGGTATATCAAGTTCAGCAGGGGAAGAATTCTGGCTTGACAGGCGTTATACCCAATATGCACTAGAAGCAGGTATGACAGAAGAAAAGCTCATGAGAGCTTTTGAAAATCGAATTACTTGGTGGGCAGAAGCAGCTGGCGAAAACGTTCATAAACTAGCCTGGATCCACTTTGGAAATATACAACTTCAAAACTATGACCCAGATAGACTCAACAATTTTGCCATCAAAAAGGGATTGGGATATCGAGAAGGTGGCATTGAGTACTACAATGCATGGATTAATAAATACCTAGGACAAACCGTAGACAAAGAGGGACATATCCATACAGATTGGAACCATCCTTTTAGAGATGGTAAGCGTTTTTTTGGGGAAGAAGCAGAAGTTATTTTTCCTGAATATCCCAAAAATACCCAGATACATTGTTTTGAAAGCTCTATTATGCGATTGGCACAACTAGGCATGAATTATGTATGGGTCAGTGAACCAGCGGTCTCTCTATCCCCTGATATGGTACGTTGGTGGACAAAAATAGCTGGTAAAAATCAGAAATCATCCCCAGAAGCAGTGTGTTGGCTTAGAGAAGACTATGTGAATTTTGCATACCGAAAAACCACTACACTACGAAACTTTGAACATTTCCTTGTCCAAAGGGACCAAAAAGGATTCCATACCGATCCAGTAGAAAAAACAAAACGGTATGTTTTCTACATGGATCCTCCCAACATCGACTATGATTATGCTGCTCGCTGTACCAATGTAAAAAGAAATCACACCGGTATGCTGTTTTACATTGATCCTGTATTCCGAAAAAACATAGGAACGCAATTTTATGTAAAAGTAATGTATTTAGATTCTAATACATGCAAATGGATTCTTTCACATGGCACATATACAAAGCAAGCAGTATCAGCAACCATAAAAGGCACTGCG
>CAZOYI010000054.1:0-1965 GCA_964583965.1 uncultured Caldisericota bacterium | reverse complement strand
CCATGCGTCCTTTTCCAATCGAATTCGATACGTTTCAAATCCATCGTCTATAGCATTTTCCGGAAACAGAGGTAAATCGGGTGAAATCTTCCGATACTCCTGGGGTGCTTCCGGTGTTCCCTGTAAATTTCCCAATATATGATTGATCTGATGCACAGCCCGATAAACATCCTCAAGATTCTCTCTTTTTTGAGCATTTGCCAGCTTTTCTTTAGCAAATTGCAAACGTTCGCCCCAACTCGGAAAATAACCATATGAATTCCATGGAAAACCACATACAAACAAAACACTCAAAAAGATACACACTATTCTTTTCAGTCTTTTCACCTACTTTTGTAGAGATAAATCCATAGACAAACTATGTCTTTGCATACATTGTATAGGAAACTATTTGTTATCCTACTTTATGATAACATTTATATCATTTTGTTCCCTCTTCTACATCTTAATATCGTAGACATTAAAGATCAAGGCTCTTATTCCACATCGGTAAAATTTGAATATAATGGACATATGTTTAAAAATTTAACAATCAAAAATTTTAGAGGGCTAAAGAATCTTGTTTTGGAAGATTTCAAACAGATCAACATAATCGTTGGGGATAATTCAATTGGAAAAAGCACCATATTGGATGCTCTCTATATAGGAATCAACCCCAATAACCCAAACCTTCCTACCAAAACCAATATTTTTCGCAACATCGATGAGATTCAAACAAAAAAAGCTGGAGAAGAATACTGGAAAACCTTTTTTTATGATTTTGATTTTCAAAACACAATCGAGCTTACGTTTAATAAAGATACTAGCGGAAACCGAACTATACAAATTTCTCCCTTCGATTCTACGAGTGTTAACAACCAACTTACAAAAAATGAAGTACATGAACCTTCAACGTTTTACGATTCTAGCGATACTTCCTTCAGAAACATTATTGGATTACAAATTGACTCTGCTTTACATGACAAACTGTCTCAATCACGATTGTTTTTAGACCACAAAGGATTACAATCTGTCATCGACAAGGATTACACTGAGCTTCTAAATGGAGTATACTTGAATAGTATAACAAATAGCAAACCTACCATCATTTCTTCTCAATTTGATGATTTGGTTCGATTAAACAACAAAACAAAACTGATATCTTTTTTGACAAAGCTAGAACCCACTATTCAGGATATTAACCACCTGTCCAATACACTCGTTGCGACCGATACCCGGTTTTCTGAAGCCATAAACGTAGGCACTTATGGTAATGGATTTGTTAAATTCTTATCAATACTCACCTTTATCCTTTCATTGGAGAAAACCAACATTTGTCTTATTGATGAAATTGAGAATGGGCTTTACCATACCAAACAACAAACTCTATGGAAATCAATATTAACTCTAGCACACGCAAATCAAGATCTGCAGTTATTTATCACTACACATTCTTTAGAAATGATTCACAATCTCTATCAAACAAGCCAAGATATGAGTTATTGCGACAAAATCAACCTCTATCGCATTGAAAAAAATGTCAACAATGAAACACAGGCTTTCCGATACACTTACGATCAATACTTATATGCAATGAAAGAAAAAATGGATGTCCGTTAATCAAAGTAGCGAGGTTTCAATAGAAAACTGCCAAACCTTGATTCTTTCAAAATCACAATTTCGTGTTTTTTTCGCGTCGCCAAATCCCAATGAATATATTAAATCCATACTTAGTATAGTGGATTTCAACCATGCAACATTTCAGCCACTCAAAATGTTTCTAACCAAAATCTTTCAGAATGAATACTTTTTCGACAAGAACATGCAGTCGTTAGAATAGCACAAGCACAAAAACAATATCTTGATGTGGTGTTTGAATATGCCTTATGCACATTCTACTGAACAGGAATTCCTGTATTCCATTTGTACAGTGCAAACGTTTTCCTTCCTTGCGAAGTAGGAAGAATGGCATTGTAGTATACATAC
>CAZOYI010000053.1:0-4067 GCA_964583965.1 uncultured Caldisericota bacterium | reverse complement strand
CAGGGAAGAAAATTCGTAGTTGCCTTATTGGATCGACTTGACTATGACGTCCAAACATATGTTCATAAGCAAGACTGGGATCATGAATTACAATTGGTTTCTTTTCAATCTTTTGAAAAACATACCGATAGAGAGATCAGAAATTCTCAATATGATCCCTGGGAAGATATTTATCGATGTACTTCTTTAAATGCTACTTTTGTCCAAGCTGGCGATATCCGGTTAACCCCAGTGGTTATTGAAAACGAATGTGTATACGAACCCAATAGTGTTGTTGAAGCAGGCGATCATGATATTGGGCGCACACTGGTTTCCTTTCAAGAAAATGAAATACATTCAGATCAAGTTTTACAAGATGGACTATATAGCAATCAATCAAAGTATGGCTATGCGTTTTTCCAGGAATTTATATACAGAGTGCATGATCCTTCCTCAAAGAAAGCTGTAGAATCCTCGCTTCGATTGACTCCAATTGATATAAGAATTCATCCTGTGAATTACATGCCTGCCCATTATGGAATTCATACCAGCGATGCTTTTTGTATTTTTGAAATTCCTTCCACTGGGAAAAGTTTACCAATGAGTTTTCAGACAAACATTCTACAAGGGGTGGATGATTTCTTTTCTGTGCGAATTCATTCACAAAATTCCGATATTTCACCGGCGTTTTCATCCCTTTCAAAAGGAGTTTTGGTCGAAGGTGATTCGTATGTCTTCTCAACCTTTATCTCTCCGGTATCTCCCCGATATGCCGGTTATATGGGAATTGAATGGTTTTATGACAATGGTATCAACAATAAACGTGAGATCAAAAAAACTCCACTACAGGCGAAAGACCTATTTGATAATTTTCATCAAGACGGTAGATCTGAAGAAATTCTAGGATTATCCAACCGGAGTGCCGATATTGATTTGCATCAAACTCTTTTTCCAATTGAATCGATTTTCCATTTTTATGATCCGACTGGAAATGGTTTGGGGGTTGCAGATCCTATCTATCGTGATAATGATCATAATGCGATTGTTTCGGAAGGTGACGATCGAATTCTTTCCACATCAGTACAGGTGAATTTCCAAACAATAGAGTATGCTTCAGGCACCAAGGTAACTTCTGGTGATGCTGACGTTGGAAGGGTGTTATCGAATATTTCTTCAGACTATCTTTGGATGGATCGAGGGAGTGAGAACTCAGAAAATGATCAAAATGGCACCATGGAACCTGGAGAGCCGATCTATAAGAAGCAGTCTTCAAGTAGTCGAATGTCTAAAGTGCAAGCCAATGATATTCGAATCACACCTGTTTACCTCTATGGAGTAGGTTATCTTGAAGGTACCTTGGTCAAACCCACATGCTTTTTTTATCGGTATTCACAATTTTTCGGAGTTTCCATGCACTACAATGGGATTTTTTCCTTTATTGACCTACCCATTCTTCCAGGAAATCAACCACTCCCTGTACAAACTTCTTCTGAATTTCAAGTTGAAAAAACTACCGAGATGGAAGTTGGTTTGATTCCTCAAAAAGAAAACCAATCTGTTTGCATTTTTGTTGATGAGCCTTCTTTGCTTTCTTCTATGGATCCTATGCCATTTACTAAGAGATACTTGGAGAATGTAAAAGAAGTTAACACGGAGGATTTTTCCGTTACTCCTTTGACTAGTAGTGTTACTACAAAGGGATGGGAATACCCACTATCTCTTCTTGTATTTGTCGATCTTCCAGGAGTTGATTATCCTAGCATTGATGTAGAAGATCCCGTATACAACTCTTATTTTTATCAAACTGAAATAGATCGTCGAGAAAAACGATATCAACGTCTATTACCTGAAAATTTTACTCCTGATTATTGCACCATTGTTTCTTTTGATGTGTATCCAGAAGACGCTATGGTGCGTCCTTCCAAAGATTGCATCTGTACTTTTGATATGCGTTATCCTAACTTCTGGGCATCACTGGAAGATGCAGATAATCCAACCGATTTAAATGATCCCTATGCAATCATTGCATCTCAGGCTGGTGATACGATTGTTGGTAATTACAATGCAAAAGGTGCGGGACTAGATTATCTATTTACAGCATATGCGCCTATGCCTTCGGGCACTCAACGTTTTATTGTGCAGGTCAACACAGACCTAAGCTATTGCTTTTGGTTGTGGGAAGATCTTGAACCAAAAGGAGCCTTAAATTTTTCCGATCGTCTCTCTGCTCCAATATTTGTATATGAGCAAGCCACTTTTTTTAACACAGATTGTTCAGAAGAGTTTTTTCTGAATGCAAAGGATAATATTGGGTTTAACAAAATTACAAAAAACGATGAAATTGGTATTTTTGACGGAAAAGATCATGAGGTTGTATACAAGAATCATGTCATTCGTATCACCAATGCCCGAGTTGAAAAATTTGGAGTGGATGTATTGTTTGAAACGTATGGGAGTTTAAACGAAGGAGATCCTGGTGGCGACTTTCCTATCGCCCTAAAACCATTGTATGGTGGGGATACGATTGCATTGAGGACGTATGCGAAAAATGCACTGTACGACTATAACAAGGCTATTCTTCATCCTCCTAGTTTTTTACAAATTGAGACAGGTCAAATTCAATATTTCGGTCAAAAAGTATTGCAAACACCTACAGTCCAAGATGTAAATTTTACCAATATGGCAATTGTCGACCACGGATTGCAGTATTCTGATGTTGATTACACAGCAGGTGAGGATCCCCTGTATTTTATGAAAGATCCTGTGATTGCATCTCCTTACAATCCTCTTGTACAAAACTGGGATTTAGATTTTATTGCATATCCTGCTGGACAAACACATATTGGACGTACTACTTACCGGAGAAGATATTCAAGAGGAGCAGGATCGTTTGGATTTTGTGCTACTCCTACCATTTCTAGCAATATTTACGAAGAAAGCCCATTTCGAAAATTAGGGGCAGAACAGTTTCCCATGACTGACTATGATTTTATTTTTACATTGCAAACAAAATCAGGAGATTTCTTGTCTTTTGGAGAAAATGTTCCAAGTCACCTGCGAATCAATAAGATCATTGTAGAAGGACCATTCAAATGCCCACAAATACTGGATCGCGATAATGGTAGCGTTGTTCCTTCAAGTCGCATTCCCTTGATTTACAATGATAGTGGAACACTGATTATCGATCGTAGCATTGCGAAATGGTATCAAATGCCTGGGGATGACTGGACAGGTTCCATTGGGTTTGGGCGTGATGAAATTTTCATTGAACCCAGGGATTGGAATCCTTTGCTGGTTAGAACTCGAATTTTAGATTATACAGGAATACCTGCAGTCATTAAAATTCCAGAGATTACTCTTTTGCGAAGTGGTACTCTTCACATTACTGTACTATTAGCAGATGGTACGTCTATTGAGATGGGAAATTGTTGTGATGAAGAACCATCGGTTGGAATACCCGTTCATGGACTTGATTTTGACAATGTACCTGAAAGTTTGGAAGTTTTTAGAGATCATATCTTAAAACCTACGTTGTATGAAAGAGAACCTTATCAAGAGGTCGATTTATGCAATAATGCCTATGTATTGTTATGGCAAGACAGAGGAATACGTTTACATAGTGCTATGGCGCTCGATCCGTATGAGATTGGTGCAGGTGATGGACGACTAAACTTTGGAGGAGGTTCTTGGCTTGACTTAAATGAAGATGGAAAAGTTGCTTTTGCAGATTGGGAAACAGAAGTCATAGGTACCTATTATACTGAAACAAACTGCTGGGCAGGGGGAGTATTTGATGGACGAATGAAAAATGTAGACAATGGTATATATCCCCTAGAACTGTCAGAAGAAACAGGAACACAAATTACACAATATGGAGTAGATTTTTGCAGCCGAGAAGGAGATGAATATTCTCGAAGACCTGATCATATAATATCCACTGAAGAAGTGACTCCTATATATTTACAGGCATATAAATTTTATGATGACAATGGCGATCGTGCCTTTACACCTTTGTTCTGGGGTCGTTCACATGAAGTGTATTTGGCAGGAGAGAAATCAATACGAATTCAACCCCATGAAGACTTGTT
>CAZOYI010000052.1:0-6270 GCA_964583965.1 uncultured Caldisericota bacterium | reverse complement strand
CATTCTTGCCTGGCCATCCTCAAAACAATATCGTTGCGTATACAGTACTGGATTGTTTTGTGGAGACCAGTAATCAGATCCATCTAAAAGAATATTTTGAAATCCTGGAATTTTCTGACGGATTTCTTCCACAATTTGTTCGGTACAATGAAACTTCATAGGGCCATTAAGAACAATAGATAATTGTTGCAAAACCTTCCAATTTGGATAAGGAATTTCCATTGGCAAAACGGAGGCGAACGGTTGGATCTTTCGATCTGTAGTAATGTACGTTCCACATGTCTCCATAGGAGCACAGCTAGGCAACACAACATCGGCACGTAAGGCAGTTTCGGTGAGATGTGTATCCATAACAACTAGTAGTATTGGTTTCGACATTACAATGGTTTTCATCGGATTTTCACCCAAAATAACCAATGCATGAATCATGTCATCTTGGAGCTTCTGTAGTATGGTTTGATAATTCTCATGTATTCCTACAATGGGCAAAGACTGACTATTGTTTTGTGGCTTCAATTGAACAATACCATCACGCGGTTTACCAATATGACCAGAAATCAATGCTAAATAAGCGGTCCACTGTATCCCTTCGTGGCTCATTTGATTTTGATCAAATACAATCATTGCTTTTTTCGCTTTTACATAGGTTTGTGCAACTTCTAGTGCTTCTTTACTCGGTTCAAGGGAATTCAATTCAGGCAAGATATCATCCCAGCCTCGCACATTTTTCGGTTGACACCCCATTGAAACCATTGCTGCAGCAATTTCTTTAAGAAAACTGATTGAGTTGGTAGGATTTACTTTCATCATAGCCCATTCATCCATTTTGGTATCACATGGATTAATCGTGATCAAAGTAGCACCCTTTTCCACTGCACTTTTAATTTTCACTGCAGCGATAGTATGGTCGCGATATGTATAGGAACCGATAAGCAGTATACAATTTGTATTTGACAACTCATCCAGGGTATTTGGAGAGGCATCAAGTCCAAATGCGGAATCAAGTGAACTTTTGTTGGTGTTGAAATTGGTAATCCAAGAAGTGCCAAGGACAGATTGACCCAGTTTCTGAGCAACATACATATCTTCTAGTGACCACTGATCGGATATTGACATTGCAATGCGATCAGAACCATAACGGAATCGTATACTCTCTAACTTCTTTGCTGTATAGAAAATAGCTTCATCCCAAGATACTTCTTTTAACTCATCCTGAATTCGTATCAAAGGAGTTTTGATTCGCATTTCATCACGGTGAAGATTGTATCCAAAACGACCCTTTACACAAAGTAATCCATGGTCAACCGGACTATCTGGATCTGCTAAGACTCGCAGAGCCATATTGCCTCTAGTTTCTACAATGATATTACAACCAATACTACAGTGAGAACAGATCTGTTTTCCTTTTGTTGTCGTCATTGGACAAGGTTTTGTAACAAGTAATTTTTCTTGCAATGCACCCGTGGGGCATACTGAAATGCACTGTCCACAGGAAATACAATCTGTCTCTTCTAAAGGATGGCTCATATCGGGTTGAACCGTTGTATCAAATCCCCTATCCACTAAACCCAAAGCAGTGATCCCCATCACTTCGTTGCAAATACGGACACATAGGCTACATAGAATGCATTTATCGGGGTTAAGAGAGATAAAGGGGTGTGTATCTAACATATCTCGATGATGTTTTGCACCCATAAAATCATCGGGCTGCACTTGATAGTCTTTTGAATAATGGATGAGTTTGCACTCAAAATAATCTGGGCAACCACATTCTAGGCATCTTTTTGCATCTTTGATTGCTGCTTGGGAAGAGTATCCCTTTACGATTTCAAGGAAATTGTCCTCTCGATCTTCCGGACGCAGTATATCCATTGGAGGTCGATACTCCTTGGGTCGACGTGAAAACTCATCTTCTTCCACATCATCGCGGGTAACAAGGTAGGGTTTTGTATAGGAAATCTCCACTCCTTGTAAATATCCGTGGATTACTTCAGAAGCAATTTTTCCATCTGCTATCGCTTGAATAGCAATTTTCTGATTGTCGTTGATGGCATCTCCACCTGCAAAAATTCCTGGGATATTGGTAGAAAAGGTTTTTTCATCCGAGGCGATGGTACTTCTTTTTGTTAGCCCAATTCCATCCAATCCTTCAATATTTACATACTGACCAATAGCAACAATTAAAGAATCAATCGCTAAAGTTTCTTCTCCCTCAATCGGGATAGGTCTTCGTCGGCCACTACTATCGGGTTTTCCTAATTCCATTTTTTGAAGACGAATGGATTCCACATTGCCATTCGATCCCACTACTTCTAGTGGACTGACAAGAAATCGGAATTGGATTCCCTCTTCTTCGCATTCAACAATTTCAATCTCTTCTGCTGGCATTTCTGCACGAGTTCTACGGTACAATACATATACTTCTTCTGCACCCAAACGCTTCGCAGTTCTACAAGCATCCATGGCAGTATTACCGCCTCCTATTACTGCAACACGTTTACCAATAGGAACAGGTTTGTTTTGAATTACATTCGCTAGGAAATGAATTCCGCCGTATACATGATTAAGATTCTCTCCGGGAATATCTAAATCAATACTATTCCAACATCCAATAGAAAGATAAATGGCGTCGTATTCATTTTGAAGGCTTTGTAGGGAAAAGTCTCTTCCAAGCTTTTTATTGTTTCGGAGGCAAGCCCCCATTTTCTGGATAATTCCAACTTCTTTATCGACAATCGTTTTAGGAAGTCGGTATTCAGGAATTCCATACTTCAGCATACCACCCATCTCTGGCATCATATCATAAATGGTTGCATGGTGTCCTTTCAACAGAAGGTAATATGCAGCGGTTAATCCACCTGGTCCTCCTCCAACTATTGCCACTTTTTTATCTGTTTTTGGTTGCATTGGTGGTAGGTATGGATCATCTAAATCAATATCTGCAACAAATCGTTTCAACCATGCAATCGATATAGGTTCATCTTTTAACTGTCTTCGGCATGCTTCTTCACAGGGATGAGGGCAAACTCGTCCAATAGAAGCAGGAAGAGGCAGTTGTTCTTTAATCAGTTTTAACGCTTCTTTAAATTCACCATTTGCAATAAGTCCTACATATCCCTGGCAATCAGTTTGAGCAGGACAAGCTAGAACACAGGGTGGTCTACAATCCCCTGTATGATCGGTTAACAACAATTCAAGCGTTGTTTTACGAGAAGAAAAAATTCGAGGTGTATTTGTATAGATGACCATATTTTCTGCAATTTCTGTGGCACATGCTCGAAATAGCTTAGGACTACCTTCTATTTCCACCACACAAAGACCACAGCCTCCATAGGGTTGAATTCTTTTGTCGTAACACAATGTTGGGATATCTATTCCGTTTTCTCTTGCAACTTCGAGAATAGTTTGTCCTTTTTGTCCTTCAACTTCTTTGCCGTCTATGTTTAGTTTAATAATTGACATGTTCTCACCTTTCTATTTACAAAGCTTCAATTGCATTAAAGGTACAAACAGTTTTACAAGTACCACATTTAATGCAAAGTTCTTGATGAATAGAGTGCACTTTTTTGGGTTCACCACTAATTGCATTGGATGGACATTTTTTTGCGCACGCTCCGCATCCAACACAAAGATCTTCCTTGATAGTATAGGTTAACAATTTCTTACAACTGTGTGCAGGACACCGATGTTCATATATATGAGCTTCGTATTCGTCACGGAAATACTTCAGGGTTGTTAACACAGGGTTAGGAGCTGTTCCACCTAAAGCACATAGAGAACCATCTTTCACTTTTTGACAAAGATCTTCTAGTAATTCAATATCTCCATCTTTACCTTGTCCATCAGTGATTCTTTCTAATATCTCAAGCATTCGTTTAGTACCTACTCGACACTGAACACATTTTCCGCAAGATTCCTTGCAAGTGAAATCTAAAAAGAATCTAGCCATATCAACCATACAAGTAGTTTCGTCCATGACAATCATACCACCAGAACCCATAATGGCTCCCGTGGCAGTAATGGATTCATAATCAATGGGAGTGTCTAAAAGAGATGCAGGAATACATCCACCCGAAGGACCTCCCATTTGTACTGCCTTAAATTCTTTGTTGTCTTTAATGCCACCACCAATATCGTAAATTACCTCCCGTAATGTAAGCCCCATAGGTATCTCTATTAATCCCCCTCGCTGGATTTTCCCAGCCAGGGCAAATACCTTTGTTCCTTTGCTTTTTTCGGTTCCCAAAGCTGCAAAAGCATTTCCTCCAGACAGCAAAATCCAAGGGATATTGGCAAACGTTTCCACATTATTGATGTTTGTTGGCTTTCCCCAATAGCCTTTTTGTGCAGGAAATGGGGGTTTCAGTCTGGGCATACCACGCTGCCCTTCTAGTGATGCAATAAGCGCTGTTTCTTCTCCACATACAAAAGCACCTGCACCAGCCTTAATCCATATATCAAAATCAAAACCAGTTCCAAATATATTCTGACCGAGTATTCCTTTTTCTTTGGCTTGTTTTAATGAAATTTCTAGTCGTTTAATGGCAAGAGGATATTCAGCTCGTACGTAGATAATACCTTCGTTTGCACCAATAGCATAACCACCGATCATCATGCCTTCAATAACACTGTGAGGATCCCCTTCTAATATGCTTCTATCCATAAATGCTCCAGGATCGCCCTCGTCTCCGTTGCATACTATATATTTTGGGGTGGCTTTTTGCTGATTAGCAGCTTGCCATTTAAACCAAGTAGGAAAGCCAGCTCCTCCTCGTCCTCTCAACCCAGATATTTTCACTTCTTCGATAACGTCTTCTGGTGTCATTTCTTGTAAACATTTTTGAATAGCTTTGTAGCCATCATTTGCAAGATAATCTTCAATTTTCTCTGGATTAAGGATTCCGGCATTTCGCAGAGCAATTCGAACCTGCTTATCCAATGAAGCTTGATCCTTCTCACTCATAACAATTGCATCTTTTGGTTGCTTCTGATGAATGGCAAAATCAAGTATTTCTGCAATGTGCTCAGGTTTCACGGATACAAATGTTGTTTTTTGACCATTGTCCGAAACAACATCGACAATAGGCTCCAGATAGCAAGTTCCACAGCAACCCGCTAATTCAATCTCTAGGGTGAGATTTCTAGATTCCAGTTCTTTTTGAATTGCTGTCGTTAATTTATCAGCTCCCGCGGCAATTCCACAGCTTCCCTGACCAATGATGATTTTCATGCTTGATCCTCCTTATTTACATTTAATGTGCTTTTTTTCTGAAGATCTCGAAGAATGGATCGAGCCTTTTTTGGTGTCATTTTTGCGTAGGTTTCTCCATTGATCATCATTACAGGGGATAGACTGCAACAACCTAAACATGCAACATTGTTGAGCGTAAACATACCATCCTCGGTCGTTTCACCATTTTGGATGTTGAGTTCGTCACAGATGGTTTGCTCAATTTCATTGGCACCATTGACGTGACAGGCAGTACCTTTACAGAGCAGTATTAAGTATTCCCCCACAGGTTTTAGACGAAATTGAGTATAGAAGGTCACTACACCATATATGATGGGTGTTTTGATCAAGGTTTCTCGTGAGATATACCGAATAATATCTTTAGGTAAGTATCCATAGATGTCTTGAGCTTTTTGTAAAATAGTGATCATGCTTCCAGGTTTGTTTTTGTAAACCCGTAATACCTTTTCCAACTGAGAGGTGTCGTGTGTTAATTCATCACTACTTTTTTTACACGTGTTGTTAAATTGATTCAATTCACTCATGTTCATTCCTTTGTTTGATTGGTTTTTTTCATGAAAAAGAAAAAACTAGACAAAACGTATATCAAAGTATGTCAGAAAAAACATTGACGCCATTTTTCAAAGAATAATAGTATATTCACCGCATTCCTCCTACAAATGATTGAATATCTCTATAGTAGAAAGTATAGAGGAATGAATGATTGTGTAAATAAATTCTTCTCATTTTTCTTCTGGTTCGCTCAATTTTTTTATTTTGACAAGCACTCTTATTTCACTAGAATGATCGTGATTTTGGTTTACTATTAAGTTTTTAGGAGGATCAGTTACATGTCCGATAAATCATTTAATGCGTTTCAAATGGCACAGGAGCAGTTTGATGGAGTTGCTGAAAAACTAGACTTAGACCAAGCTACAAGAGAATTGCTTCGCAATCCTCTCCGTGAGTTCCATTTCTCTATTCCTGTCCGTATGGATAACGGTTCTTTTAAAGTTTTCCAAGGTTTCCGCGTACAACAC
>CAZOYI010000051.1:0-8104 GCA_964583965.1 uncultured Caldisericota bacterium | reverse complement strand
AAACATCCCTCCTCAACACACCTACTAAGTTTTAATGCCGCTGATATTGATTTCATTCCATATCAATACAAGCCTGTTATGAAAATTGTTCAATCTGACCAACCAAGAATTTTAATTGCTGATGGTGTAGGTGTAGGGAAAACCATTGAGGCAGGAATCATCTTAAAGGAATTAGAAGCTCGAAAACAAATTCAGTCTGTCCTTATTATTTGCCCCAAACCTTTGGTTGTTGATCAAAAATGGTATTCCGAAATGATCCGATTTGATGAAAAATTTGAGCATTTGGATGGTAAATCTTTCCGCATGTGCTTAAAAGAGTGTTACCGAGATGAAGAATGGCCAAAGAACAAATCCAAAGTAATCCTACCTTATTCTTTGTTCGATTCAACAACTGTAATAGGAAAATCTGATCGAGGCAACAAGTCTAAAACAATTGGGTTATATGATCTACAAACCCCCCCTGTTTTTGACTTAGTTATTGTGGACGAAGCACATCATATTCGTAACCGTAATTCCTTTATGAGCAAAGGGGTTCAAGTTTTTTGCGAAAATGCTAACGCAGTTGTTTTCTTAACAGCAACACCTCTTCAGATTCGAGACCAAGACTTATTTGTTCTATTAAATACGCTTCGACCTGATATTATTGACTCCCCTGAAACATTTCATCAAATGTCTGAACCAAACACGTTTTTAAACCAAGCATTGAAAGCTATTCACTTAAATAAAACGAATTGGCACGAAATTGTACGTGAGAATGTTGAAAAAACAATTCTTACAAAATGGGGCCAAGAGACTATCAAGAAGAGTCTTGATTACCAACAATGCAAAAGTCTATTAGACAAACCTTCAGAGAAGCTAGAAGAAAAAGTGAAACTAAGCAAACACCTTGAAAACATGAATACGTTCCGAACAATCATTAACCGTACAAGACGTTCTGATGTTGAGAGTTTTTGCATCAGAAACGTTCAGACAATCAAAGTACCATTCACACCAGATCAAAAAAGAATGTATGAACGTATTTTGGAGCTTCGAAAAGGGATGATCAACACGAAAATCTCAACTCCTAACATTGGAATGATTATGTCCATGATAAAACGACAACTGGTAAGTTGTGTTTTTGGATTGGAACCTTTTTTAAAAGATATTGTACACCGAACTTGTTCAGAGCAAGACTGGATTGATTATGAATTAGATGAAGATCAGTGGATGCAGTCTTTTGAGGAGTTTTTGAGCACAGCAGAAAATATTCAAAATGAGATGAAGACTCTTGAGCAGTATGATCCAAAACTTGAAAATTTAGTGAAAATCATCCAAGAAAAATATTCGTCTGAGAATAACAAGGTCATGATATTCAGTACTTTTGTTTATACACTCAAGTACCTTTATTCTAAATTGAAAGCTCTGGACTTACGTGTTGGTTTGATGCATGGTGGTACTAAAGATGAAGAAAGGTTTTCTTTCAGTCAACGATTTAAAAAACCGAAAGATGACCCTGAAGCATTTGATATTATGCTTTTTTCTGAAATTGGGTGTGAGGGTTTGGATTTTCAATTTTGCAATACGATGATTAATTACGATATCCCCTGGAACCCTATGCGGATCGAACAAAGAATTGGAAGAATTGACCGACGCGGACAGAAAAGTGATAAGGTTGCAATCTACAATTTCATTACGCCTGATACCATTGATAGTCTTATCTACGAAAGATGCCTTTCACGAATCAATATTTTTGAGAAATCTGTAGGAGACTGTGATAAAATTATTGCAGAAACGTTTCAGGAAATAACCAATGTAGCATCAGACTTAAAAATATCAGAAGAAGAAGCAAAATACCGATTGGAGAAAATTGCAGAGAATAAAATTCGTCTACTTAAAGAACAAGAAGAATTAGAAAAAAATCAGTTTGAGCTCTTTCAAACAATCCAAACAAAGGACGACCTTAACAAAGAGATCCAATCGATGCACAATTTTTGGTTGTCAGAAAAACCTTTGCAAGCATATATAGAATATTATATAAAGAAACGCACAGAAGCATCTCAACCATTTGTTCATAACACTCTAAAACTATCTTTAAGTGAAAAGAAAGAACTTCTTCGTGATTATTATCAAATCCCTGCATTGACAAATCCATCGTATCGTTTTTGGGAAAAATGGTTAAATAACGTTAATCACTTCTGTCCATACGTCTTTCACCCGCCAAAAGAAGGGGGAGACCCCACAACGCTTCATATCACTCCCTTGCACCCCCTTGCAAGACAAGCCCAGAAATTCTTTCATAAAACACCTCCTTTCCATGTTTCTTTCTTCTGTGTAACAGAAATGTTTCCTGAAGGTTTCTACCCATTTTGCCTGTATTATTGGGACTATAAAGGACTGACTTCTAAAATGAAATTTCAGGCTATCTGCACAAACGAACACCTTGAGAATGAAATCTTAAACATATTTGAAACCATTGACAACTCTTGTTTTATTCAACAAAAAATCGAAACGCAGGATATTGAAACCCTAAACCGTATCCATTATCAAAAGTGGAAAGAAGAAAAACAACAGTATAAAATGGACGAGGAACATATTTGGAGCATTAAAATGCAAGCATTAGAGACAGACTTGTACAATTTAAGGAAAACAATTCATCATCACATTAAAAACACAACCAACGAGAAAATTATTCGCATGAAGAAATCAGAGTTAAGTAGAAAGGAAATAACCTATGAAACAAAAAAAGAAGAGCTCCTTACAAAAAAGAATCAGGTGGATATTTTCTATAAACTCATATGCCAAGGTGTCCTTGAAATTCGTAGTGGAAAGAAGGTTTACTGAGAATGCATATTGATTTCGATAAGATAACAAATGACAACCTTATTGGATACGGCAACAAAACAGAGCATCTTGAATCCCTTTCCAGTTTGTATTCAGATAAAACTCATTTCATTTATGAGATACTGCAAAATGCTGAAGATGCTGAGGCTGACATCATTAAATTTCATTTGAAAAAAGACCGTATATGCATATACCACGATGGAAAGACATTTAATGAGCAAGATGTTAGAGCAATATGCAGCATTGGTAAGGGAACAAAAAAAGAAGCAAAAGATAAAATTGGTAAATTTGGTATTGGTTTTAAATCTGTTTATGCGTATACAGAAGAACCTTTGATCTACCTTGAAGAAGAGAGCTTTGGAATTCAGAAATATATACGTCCCCACCGAATCCCACTTCAAAAATTTGAAAGCATTTATACTACTCTGTTTGTACTTCCTTTTAAAGAAACACTTTCTCACAATGTATGTTTTGAGGAAATCAAACACAGGCTACTTAATCTAGGCTTAACTACATTGCTTTTCTTACAAAACCTTAAGAAAATCGAGTTTGTCGTCGATAGCAATGAATCTGGGTTCTACAGCCAATCTATTCAATATAAAAATGACCTTGAGTATCATACGTTGTTGCAACAGATTGATAAAGATCAGATAAAGGAAAAATGGATAGTCTTTTCGGACAAAAACGAACCTGGTACAGAGTACACCACTCAAGTAGCATTTCAGCTTAACAAGGAAACCTGCGATTTTATGTACACTACCAATTCCCCCGTCAGTGTGTATTTTCCTACAAAAGTTGAAAGCCATATGGGGTTTTTATTGAATGGACCTTTTAATACCACTCCTACACGTGAGCAGATTAAGGAGAATGATGAACACAACAAGAAACTTGTCAAACAGATTGCTGTATTGTTGTCTAAGGCTGTTTTGCAATGTAAATCAAGAAAAATCCTTACTCCCAATCTGTTATTGACACTCCCAATCAAAATTGAACCAGAAGAAAAGTTCGACATAGTAAAGTGGAAGCCTGGTTATTCCGAATCCTGGCTTCTATATCCTATCATTGAAAAAGTTTTACATCTTTTTCAAAATGAAGCCATTATCCCTTGCGAAAAACAACAATATGAAAAACTGAGCGACGTATTTATTTCACATGAACCTGAATTGAAGAGCTTACTCAACAAAAGGCAATGCAATGATTTATGCGATGGAAGAAACAAAATTGTTCAACCAAACATCCCATCAAAGCTAGAAAACTTCCTTATCGATTATTTACAAATTCCAATTCTAGACGGAGATACCTTTCTAGAATCACTAACAGATTCTTTCATGGAGGAACAATCTGATTCCTGGTTATCAAGGTTTTACCAGTACTTATACGGTATAGATAAATCTCAAAAAGATATTAAATGTTTATTCCAGTCAAAGAAATGGCTTCGACTTGATGACCAATCAATGAGTACATTGATAATAGAAGACGATATCCCAGCAATCTTTTTATCGGCTTCTTCAGATTGTGATTGCCCCATAGTAAAAAAAACTTTTTTGAAAAATACAATTGTAAAGTCTTTTTTCTCTGAAGTTCTTGATTTACCTGTACTAGATAGTATTGAACTATCCAAAAGAAACATTCTGGAACATTTTAAGGATAATACTATCGGGGATGAATCGCAAATTTCTGCATTTATGCAAAATGTGCAAAAAGTGTTACGTGAAGATACTGGAAAAAGAAAATCAGCATTTATCCGTCAATTGTACCAAATTCCTTGGGTTCCGGGAATCAATTTTCAAAATGGTTCAAGAAAAATGTTACGTCCCAGTGAAGTATATATATCAAACTCCATCACTAAAATCTTTTTTACAGGGAATCCTTCCGCATACTATGCCGATGATATTGTTATAAAAACCATAGATTATGATATCCTACTTGAATTAGGATTGCACGCAAAACCGATCGTTCAAAAATTGAAATTTGATGAAAACGGACGTGCAGTTATCCACATTGAAAAGAAAAATTATATTCGTTCAACCAGTTATTTTGACCCCTATATTCAAATCGACGGCCTTCATTACGCTCTATCAAACCCAACCATTGAAAAAAGTAAGTACATATGGAATCAATTGATTCCTGATCATATTGAATCAATTCAAGGCAAGCTAGAATACTCCTCTTACAAATCCTTTAAAAAACCTCGTTCGGAAACTCTATACTCTGAAGAATTTGGATCTTACCTTCAAACCTTTGCTTGGTTACCGAGTAAGAATGAACCTGGTTTTTTCACTCCCCAAGAAATCCGATTAAAAGATCTACCCCTTAGTTTCAACCGAGATGAAGAAATAGCTGAAAAACTCGGAATGGTATCAATGAATGATAAACGAATCATGAAAGAACTGGATTTAGATGACCCAAAAAAAGCTGAATTGGTAAGAAAAATGAAGGGTTTACCTCAGGATAAAGTGGAGCAAATCCTTGATTATATAAATACCCTATCCAAAGAATCACGCTTTCCGCAAAAACAAGCACCAAATTCTTCTGTCCGAAAACTACATATTCAAGAGGAGTTTTCTGAGACAGAAGAAATTGTAACTTTAAAGAAGCATCGTTCGGTACGTGTTAACACAAATAGAATCGAAGCAAAAGAATGGCTTCGTGATCAATACACAAATTCCGAAGAGGAAATGTTGTGTCAGATGTGTGAAATGGAGATGCCGTTTAAAATATCTCCTGATGAATACTATTTTGAAGCTGTTCAAGTAAAAGACAATTTGAAAAAAACTCATGAAAGTCTTTTTCTTGCATTATGTCCATTGTGTGCAGCAAAATATAGAGAACTACTCAAAAGAGATGAGGCTCTTTTGTGTCAAGCAATAAAAGATATCAAGAATTCCAAGAGTGAAACAATTGGAATGGCACTAAAAAATGGAGAAAAAAGCTCACTTCGTTTCACCGAAAAGCACCTTTTAGATATTCAAGAGGTCCTATCCCATAATGAAGATTAATTCACAACGAAGAACACATATTTCTTGTAGTTATCAAAAAGCTTTCTTAATACTACTTATTGTCTTGCTTTTTTTCGGTAGCACATTTCTAATTAGGCCATTGTGCGCTTTAACCTACGGACATTCTGATACGTTCCATTTCGATTTTGGTACCCTGATTAAAGGCAAAGTATATGCCTTTACTCTGCAGTTTCGTTTTCAAATGAGTGACAAGGATTCAACTAAATGGATTGGTTATTCTGACCGATATTGGGCCACCTTAGAACCTACAGAATTCGTCGTAGAACCAAAAGAAACGAAAGAAATCACCTTATACATCGATACAAACAAGATATATCCTGACACCTACAGCTTACTCTATACATTTCAATGTCTGAGTATGGAAAACACTTTCATCTATGCTGATTGTGTTTTTACATTGGAGGAAGGTAAACCCATCCTCTCTATTGAACAAAACTCTATACATTTCGGGGATGTTCTAGCTGGAGATAATGAGGTTATTGAGCTTCTGGTGGAAAACACAGGAACAAGGACTCTTCATGGTTCTGTAGAGAAAGATGCAAGATGGATTAATACATCAGTAGATACCTTTACTATTGAAGCAGAATCCTCTATTACACTCGAGATCATAGCTCAAACAACCTCTACTATGAAAGGATTTCAAAAAGCTTATTTGCAGATAAAATCAGACGGTGGATCGAAAAATCTATATGTAAGCATAAATGTACTCCCCAAACAACCCATTTTGGACATTTCTCCTACAAAAATTGATTTTGGGCTTATCCAATCAACAGAGAAGCTCGATAGATATTTTCATGTTCAAAACATTGGCAATGACGTTCTCCATGTTTCTGACATCGAATGGCCTTTATGGTTAAACATTGATAAAAAATCATTTGATGTTTATCCAGATCAAAAAGTCATTGTAAAGATCACACTGTTGCCTTCAGAATTACAATCTGGATTCCATGAGGATTACATAGTTATTATAAGCAATGATAAGACTGTTCATATGCATGTATCAGTTGAAATTCAAGAGAGTGTACCCAAATTCGAAATAGATCTAGATCAAGTTAACTTTGGGAAATGCTCCATAGGCGATATTGTAAAAAAGGAATTCTATATAAGCAACCAAGGTGACAATGATACTTTGCTACAAATCACATTCAACCAGGATCATTCGTTCTTTCAGTTTAGCCCTTCATCCTGTCAAATTAAAGCAGGGGAGACAGATTACTTTTTTGTCCAATTTACTACACCAAATCAACCTGTCGGAAGCTATTCTGATTTTTTTACAATACAAACCAATGACCCCAAAAACAAAGTCGTAAAGGTTCCTTTTTCATATAGCATCGCGAGATCTAATCCAGCATTTGAGATCCGGTATGATAAATCTTCTTTTTCCCTTCAAACGGGCGCTACTGAAATGTTCCAGATTACACTTTCAAATTCTGGATCTGAGAATTCTCTTTTAGAAATTGATATTTCTACAGACACTGACTGGATTACTTTTTCAAGAGAACCTATTTCTCTTGAACCAAATCAGAGCAAGAATGTCTCATTTTTAATCAATGGGATATCCCTTTCTCCAGGAAGTTACAAAAGCAGTCTACAGTTTGTAACCAATGATCCTAATAATGAGAAGTTTGTACTTCCCATAACATTGTTCGTCAAGCAAGTAGATCCCGTTGTATCTATATCTCCCAATTCATTATCAAGTAGTGTTGTGAAAGGTCTTTCTTGTTCAACTAGCTTTTCCATCGAAAATTTAGGAAAGCCTTATTCAATTCTTTCTTGCACTGTTGTTGAACATCCTTATTGGATCTCTGTGAATACAAGATCTTTCTCTCTTAAAAGCAAAGAAAAACAGATCATCCAGGTACACATTGATTCAAAATATGTTTCTTTGGGAACTCATAAAGCAACCATTCTAATTCAGACGAACGACCCTACTCATGAAGAAGCTCCTATCCCCCTGTTATTAGAAGTTCTTCCTGTCGAACTCATCATTTCACTGAAAATCGGCTCAAACAAAGCAGCAATCATTGCAACTGATAACAGTAGAAGGGATTCTATCATTCTAGACGCACCTCCATCTATTATCAATGGAAGAACTGTTGTACCGTTGCGATTCTTAGCAGAAACATTTGGTGCTAAGGTTGATTGGTTTCCAAAAGAAGAAGAGATTCAGCTTCGTTATGAAAACATGCTGATTCACCTTTGGCTCCATCGAAAATACGGAAGAACATATGATGCCCTAATTGAAAGAGTACACCAAGCCCCTG
>CAZOYI010000050.1:0-2597 GCA_964583965.1 uncultured Caldisericota bacterium | reverse complement strand
GTACGCTGATACGCCAAGGGTTCAATGGGAACATATTTTTTGAGAGTTAATTTGCAATCGTACCAGTGATTGCTTTTATTCTCGTGGAATTCATAGTCAGAAATGAGAACTCTGCGGATCATTTTCTCGTAGGCAAAAAACAACGGCTCTCCTGCATCGCACCATGAAGCTATCGCAAGGGTTGTTTTGTGCGCCTGCTTTGCCGCTATCTCGGTGTGAGTTTTATCTCGAAGAGTAAAGTGAACGGATGGGTAGGTCAATCCTTCTTCACCCATCGCATGGTGAATAGGGGTATTTCTGCCATTAATATTAATTAATCCTAATCGTTGACCTTTCTGAAAGTCCATTGGTGTCCATACTTCAGTAAGAACAATTGTACCCTGTCCAACATTATCCCAAGCAGTTTTTTGATCATAATAGCGTAGGACTGCCACCTCTTTGGGGAAGCTTGTAATTGTCGCTTGTTCGAATTTATTAACAATCGTATTGCGAGTTTCAATCATATACTGATGTTAAACATGTTTTTTAAAGTGCTTAACTCCTCGTAGTTTTCCGTGTTATTAATTGTCCGTTTAAGATCTTTGTTTTTCAGATATTGGATAAAGAGATTAAATCCTCTTACAAGGATACAAAAGATTAACACAACTAGCCCTGCTAGTAAAAATATTCCAAGCTGGGACAAGTAAAGCAAATAACACAACCCCGCTCCAATAAAAATGAAAAAGCCATACAGTATAAGCTTTTTATTGAATTCAAGATCAATCATATGCTGGAGCATTTTCTTTTGATTATCGAAATTGGGTTCCTTGGGTAACATTTATCGATTAACCTCCTACTCTGTTATCATGATTTTACGAATAGCTCAACTTCTGGTCCATTAATATTATTACTCATAACACGTAGTGTATTTTCTTGTTGAGGGGAATGTAGATAATGGTATTAAGTTATGCCCTGGATGATTTAGTGCTTTAAAAGCATCCGACAATGTAGACATAGTAATCACGGGCACAATAATGAATAGATTTTCATACCGACCACGTTGTACATTCTATTTTTTAAATCACTTGTCAAAGATCTCCTCCAATTCGCTTAGTGCCATTTTGGTACCAGCTCATAACTTAAATTTGTGATATATTGCATCCGCTTCTTCTTCTCATACAATCGATCATTTCGCTGTATTTTTGCGTCCACAGATTCAACCTTATCATCCTTTTGATTAATTGTAACATATATCTCAAAATTTTCTAAGCCTTGTGAGGTAAATTTATCATTTTGGAATATATTTCTGGAAATGAAAGATTTACTTCCAGATGAAAGGTTAAAGACATTTGATAATAAAAGATGGTGCTCTTTATCTTATCAAATCATGATTTTCTACTTCTTCTGCCCAACCATAGACACAAAGTTCAGATATTTGCCAGCACCAGCTTCGATGGCGGGTTTGTCGCTTTGGCTGTATTCATTGAAGTCTCCGGTGCTGTAGATCCAATCATTCCAGGCTTCATCGAAACAATCTAATTCGGTTATTGATTGGATGTTAATGAGCTTGGATTTTTCAAGTGTATTTCTCCACCACTGGCAAGGAATGTATTTCTTTAATGTCATCTTTGGACCAGCTCAGTGCCATTTCTTTGGGTAGCTGTTTCGGTCAAATTGACCACACTCATTATGATTCTCAAATTAGTAAATCTACTCATGTGCATGGAACAATGAAACAGCTTATTTCAGAATTACCTTGATCTCTCCCCGTGCGGGAGCGTGGATTGTGTATTTAGTAGATTAAAAGTGGATCACTTGTTGCAAAAAAAACACTTAAAAAAATAGTAAGCAGTACTGGCGATGAAGCTTTTTCATAGTCTCCATTCAATTCACGGGCAAGAAACATGGCATTAAACGCAGTCGACATAACAGTTTCAATAATAATCACTTGGAGTGCCAGGCCCTTTAATACAGAAAAATAATAGAAAAGCACCGAAGCAATGGCAGGAGCATGCAACAAGTGGAAAAAAGCAATTTTTAATGAGCCTGCCAGGTGTATCTTTACTTTGAAACAAAGGATTTGAATCTTTTGCTAACTCAGATAGCTCCACCCAGGATGATTTTTAAAACAACGAAGACACTGCCCAAACGAGCCAGTTGGAACCAATCTATTGGATTAATACGCACCACCTGCATAGTCATGATAGGAGCAAAGAGATAAAAAGCCATCTTGAAGAGAATGCCCAAGTTAAAATTGCGAAAGTGTTTTCCAAAAGCAAAACCTACTAAGATGACTCCCAAAAACAGGTAGAGATATAGCAATCAGCAACAAAAATAGTGGTCCTATAGCGAAAAAGTATGAGTGATTTCAAGGAAAATGCAGAACTTCTTTTCGAGGGAAAGCTTGTTTTCTTTATTTGAAGGTATATCCATGCATTGGCTATTCATCTAACGGGGAGTGGCTCAGCTTGGTAGAGCGTGTGGCTTGGGACCAAAAGGTCGGATGTTCAAATCCTTTCTTTTGGACGATTTTTTTCTTGTTGCTTTTTTTTACAATTTTCACATCATAAGCACATGGAAATGATACTTTTTTTTGTAGTGCTAGGTATTACTTTATT
>CAZOYI010000049.1:0-7193 GCA_964583965.1 uncultured Caldisericota bacterium | reverse complement strand
AGTCCTTCATGCCTCAGAATGCACGGTCCCGTCGTATAACGGTTAGTACACCGCCCTTTCACGGCGGCAATAGGAGTTCGATTCTCCTCGGGACTGCTTCCTTCAAAAAACCCTCTTCCCTTGTTTTTTCGTTATAATTGTACTATGAACTTACTATCATGTATCTATTTTGCTTGGAAAACGCTTTGGGGAAAAAAGTAGAGTGTTTTCTTACTCAAACTAAAAAACTCTTGTGCTATATCTTACCTATTTTCATGAGAACTCTTCCAATTATTCTTGCTTCTTTTTCTCCGGCAAGGACAATGGGGTCATAGGACGGATTGGCAGATTTTAATATCAGGATTTGATTCTGATATAGAATTTCCTTCATGCACAGACCAGTTTCTTCAATAAAAACAATGGCAGTGTCTCCGTTTTGAACAGGAATATCTGGAGAGAATAGAACCCAATCTCCGGGATAAATTCCTTTACCTGTCATGGAATCACCAATTGCTTTTACCATATATATCTGATCTGAGGATATTGTATTCCCTAGAATACCTTCTACAAATTCACGAGATATCTGTCGATAATCAATGATGTATTGGTCTAATGTTTCAATAGGCTCTCCACACGGTATCTCAGGGGATAAAAAGGGGATGGAGAGGAATGCATTGTTTTTGTCTTGAGCTCCGGTAAAAAAACCAGCGGCAGTAAAACACTCTTGTTCAGATGTTTGCAATATGGGAATAATTTTGTGTAGTTGTTTAGGTTCCGGGCTTCGAAGGTCATGAAGCCATCTTGAAATTGCTGATTGAGAAATACCCGAAAGTACGGAAAGATCTTTTTGGGATAGATCTCGTTGTTTCATTTTATGATTGAGCCAGTGACTAAATTTCATGCATCAACTATACAATAATTTACGAAAAATGACAATAGGCATATGAAAAAAAATATCTTGACAGAGAGCAAAATTGTAAAATAATATACCAACAAGCAAAAAGAATACTGACAAGTTGCCATATGGCAAAAGGAGGAATATATGAGACCAACAGGATTTCCTTCTCCTGCAACAGACTATATTGAAAGAACACTTGATTTAAACATGCGTTTTATAAAAAACCCGACTGCAACTTTTGTTATGAAAGTAAAAAATGGAAGTACACCAGATAGAATGATTTCATCTGGAGATATTTTGATTATTGATCGATCGTTATCACCTATTGAGGGAAATCCTATTATTGCCGTACTGGATGGAGAACTAAAAATTATGTATTATCACCCAAAACGATGGGTACATACTCACCATACAATTGCCATATGGGGTGTAATTACGTTTGTTGTTCACCCCACTGTCCAAAAATGAGCTTTGTTGTATTGGTTGATTGCAATAATTTTTATGTTTCTTGTGAACGAGTTTTTAATCCTCAACTCGAACAAAAGCCAGTTGTTGTTTTATCAAACAATGATGGTTGCGTGATTGCGCGTTCCAAGGAGGCGAAAATTCTCGGGATTGAAATGGGAACTCCCCTTTTTAAGTGTAAAAAGATTTTACAGCAGCATGGGGGTATCTTTCTTTCTTCCAATTATGAACTGTACGGGGATTTGTCGAATCGTGTGATGCAAATTCTTTCTGCCTACCCGGCAGAAATTGAAGTTTATTCTATAGATGAAGCGTTTCTTGTGTTTTCCGATGCATACACCAACAAGCCTGTTTTTTTGGGAAGAAAGATTCGCGAAACTGTGCAAAAAGTGACGGGTATACCTGTTTCAGTCGGCATATCTCATACAAGAACGTTGGCTAAAGTCGCCAACCATATCGCAAAAAAAAATTCTTCTGGCGTATATTCATTTTTTTCAAAGAATCATATTCAATCTGTTTTAAAAAAAACTCCCGTAGAGAGTGTTTGGGGTATTGGAAGAAAATATGCTGCTAAGTTACAGAAAAATCATATCCAGTCCGCATATGATTTATGTGGCCTTCCTGATACGTGGATTCGAAAATTATTAACCAAAAAAGGACTCCAAACCGTATGGGAGTTAAAGGGTTTTTCTTGTATTGATTCAACGACAAGTCGTGTGGAGAAAAAGGCAATTCACACATCTCGATCATTCTCATATCCAGTAACTAAAAAAACAGATCTATATGAAGCATTGTCAACGTTTACTACATTAAATGCTGAAAAACTTCGGAAACAAAACTCTTGTGCACAAGTTGTGTGTGTGCATCTTTCCACAAATCCATTTAAGGAAACTCCTCAATACAATTCCTTTCACAGCATTTCATTACCCTTTCCTACGGCCGAAACATCTCTTCTTATTAGGGCTTCTTTTGATGCCCTAGCACGTATCTATAAGGAAGGGTATTTCTACAAAAAGACAGGGTGCCTTTTTCTTGCCTTATCCCCACAATTACAATCTATTCATAGCCTTTTTTATCCTTCTTACTTGAATAGTAATGATAAAAATATGATGGTTGCTATGGATTCTATCAATGAGAAATATGGAAGAGACACCCTGTATTATGCATCTTCAGGGATTAGCCGTTGTTGGAGTATGAAAAGAGAACTTCTGACATGTGCATATACTACCTCTTGGGATCAACTGAAAGAAGTAGAGTATTCCGAAATATGAAAAAAGCACCTGCTTGCAAGCAGGTGCTTTTTGGTAAATTCAACGGATAAAAATCTATTAGAATGTTGATAAGAGCGTTAGAAAAAATAGGAACACAGGGTGCAACGAAAATGTTTTCCTGCACTCACATTTAAAAGTGACCGTAGCCACATCAGGACAACAGGGTACTTTTACTTCTTGTGATTCAGGATAAAACTTACAATTATCATTTTTAGGAACTACTTTGTAGGTGGCTGGACATTTTAGTGTACAACCCGTGTCAAAGACTCCGTCATCAGTGGAAGCAGTTCCTTTCCAGATTGCCTTTCCACTTTGATCGTAGATGTAAACAGTTGTTCCACGAACACAGGTGGCGGGCATTTTAACAAGAATTCGACCTTCTTCTTCTTTGCACTCACATTTAAAAGTGACCGTAGCCACATCCGGACAGCAAGGCACTCTTACTTCTTGTGCTTCAGGATAGAAGGTACATTTTTCATTTTTAGGAACTACTTTGTAGGTGGCTGGACATTTTAGTGTACAACCTGTGTCAAAAACTCCCTGGCGGTTCACAGTTCCACTCCATGCAATGGTGCCATCTTGGGCATAGACATACACTGTTGTTCCTTGCAAACATGTTCTATCCACAGATACAACAATACGACCTTTTTCTTCTTTGCATTCACATTTAAAAGTGATCGTAGCTACATCCGGACAGCAAGGCACTCTTACTTCTTGTGCTTCAGGATAGAAGGTACATTTTTCATTTTTAGGAACTACTTCATAGACGGCAGGACACTTCAAAATACAGTCGGTATCATACAGTCCTTCGTTGTTAGCAGTACCTTTCCATATTCCGTTACCATATTGGTCATAAATGTATACCACGGTGCCATCGATGCATTCTTTAGGAAGTCTGACGATGATCCGACCGCCTTCCTCTTCACACTCACATTGGAATGTCACTATTGCAGTTTCTGGACAACATGGAACTTCAACTTTTTGTGATTCAGGGAAAAACTGGCATTTTTCATTTTTAGGAACTACTTCATAGACAGCGGGACACTTCAAAATACAGTCGGTATCATACAGTCCCTCATCGTTGGCTTTGCCTTTCCATACAGCTTCACCAGTTTCATCAAAAATGTATACCACAGTGCCATCGATGCATTCTTTAGGAAGTCTGACGATGATCCGACCGCCTTCCTCTTCACACTCACATTGGAATGTCACTGTCGCAGTTTCCGGACAACAAGGCACTTTTACTTCTTGTGATTCAGGGAAAAACTGGCATCTTTCGTTTTTAGGAACTACTTCATAGACGGCAGGACATTTCAAAATACAGTCGGTATCATAGAGTCCTTCGTCGTTTGCTTTGCCTTTCCAAACAGCTTCACCAGTTTCATCATAAATGTACACAATGGTGCCATCGATGCATTCTTTAGGAAGCCTGACGATGATACGACCGCCTTCTTCTTTGCATTCACACTTAAAATCAACGACTGCTATCTCAGGACAACAAGGTACTTTTACTTCTCTAGCTTCCGGGTGGAAGACACATCGTTCGTTTCTTGGAACAACTTTATACACTGCAGGGCACTTCAATGTGCAACCTGTATCAAATACACCCTGATCATTGACCATGCCTTGCCATGCAACTGTACCATCTTGGGCAAATATGTATACCGTCGTTCCTTCAAGGCATTCTCTTTCCATTTTAACAATGATACGACCACCTTCTTCATCGGGGCAGCACGGATCGCGGTCTGGATGAGCCTCCCATTCAACAGCTTCTCCCAGTGAGTTTACCCAAACATCAATACAAGCATACTTATCTGGTGGATCACCAGGTACGCTATTGAAATAATCCAAGACAGTCATCCCTAGGTTGTTATCAAGAAGGGAGTCAGGAAACTGGATAACAAGGTCATATACAGGATCTCCTTGCGCACAGTCTTTTTTGAAGTACACAGCATGGAATCCATTTGCATCTGGTTGTAATGTCATTCGAACGATACAACCACAGTGCTTTATTGATAGTTCCTCGCCATCGCAATCACATTTGAATGCAACTTTTGTTATTTCTGGGCAGCATCGTAACTCTACTGCTTGGGATTCCGGATAGAAAACACATCTTTTATTTCTAGGAACAACCTTGTATGTGGCTGGACAAGGCAATACGCAGTTTGTATCAAATACACCTTCTTCATTGGCACTACCATTCCAAACTTCATTCCCTTCCATGTCAAATACTTGGATGATTGTTCCTTCTATGCATTCATCGGGGATTCTAACTACAATTCGTCCCATGTCTTCAGGAATATTTTCACAAGGAATGCATTTCACTCCATAAATAAGTCCATAAAGGGGGGCGGTAGTATTATGATGTACAAAAATCAATGAATGCTCCCCAGGAGGAACATTTTCAGCAGTCAATGTTGTGACTGAACAAACACCTGCAGCACTACCAATTTTGTTTTCTTCTGCAGGAGTATCTAAATAAACATCTACTTTGTCATCAACAAAGATGTCGATTTTTAAATGAGTACAACGTTCAAGTTTAAATGGATGCCTATAGACAGAGTTTAATTGTGTGTTAGTGGAGCTATTCCACTGTGATGTGGAAGGATAAATCCAGCATCCACCATTCTTGTATATCCCTTCCCATGGAGAGAAAGGATCTGCAGAAGTTCCTTCGTGAGGAGTAGGTGTGGGTGGTAGATTACACATCCTTCTCCAACCTTTAACATCAGCATCTGAACATGGTATTGCCATAGCAGGAACCCACTGATTCTCTGCATGAGTTAGGCTTGTGCTATTTTTTAATACTTGTACTGCGCAACCACTAACCATACAGTAGTCGTGGTTGTACGGAGCATATTCAGGGCAAGGGCAGATACATTCACATTTTCCATCGTTACGGAATATTAATTCCGCTATTTTGTCGTCAGCATGCCATTCAATTTTTTCAGTATCAAGTGATTCAGCAGTTACACGCAGTGGCATGAGAGAACGCCCTTCTGAGATAAAAGGAACAACAGATGGATTGTGAGGGTCAATCATAAGTTCTTGACCATTCAGCTTGTATTTGTTATTACCAATTTGAAATTCAATTGTTGTACCACTAAGAGTGGTTATTGAAACTGTGTGAGTAGTTCCATCCCAACCAATGGATGCACCTACTTCCTGGGCAACATAACGGACTAATAAAAACATGCGGTCCCAACGGATCACGGGTGATGTTTCCATTGGACCTTTTTCTACATCATTTACCCAATACATGGTATTGTCAATCTGATACTTTAAGTTCTTTTTACAATCTTCCGCTTCTTGGGGACAGGACGGAGTAGCACATGCTTCATTGGAAGTAGCGATACGATTATTCTTTTCATCAAATGCTACTACGATATAGCAGTAGCTAGTTCCATTTACAATATTTTTGGCATCTTTGTAAGAGGTTTCTTTAATTGGGAAATCCGTAAGTGGCATATCACTTTGATTGCCCGGCCCAATACCTCTATAAATGTAGTAACTATGAGCATTTTCTACTTTCTCCCACTGGAGATAATTAAAGCCGCAATATCCACGAGCAGAAAGTTGAAAATGGGGAAGTGTTTCAGCAAATACAGTGAAGTTGGTTAACAACAACAACAATGAAAGAACAACAGATAGAATTTTAAAAAACCTTTTCATAAAGTACCCTCCATTGAAAGAAAATTCTTTGTGCCTGATTTTTTTATATTGTATTCATGACTCTTTGTCAATTTTCTAGCCAAGAATCTGAAAAATCAGAACATATTCATAATAAATGTGAAATTTGAATTGGTTCAATCAAAGAAGGAGAATTGATTTTTGGTGAATTCACTTGCCGAGAAACAGGATATCGTTCTAATGAATAGCATTTATCGTTGTTCATAGTGTTTTGTAAATCAGATAAAGTCGTGTTAGGATTCAACCATTTTTCCAAACTGGAAGGAGGTATAATGACTGGCATTCGGGAATGGATAGGGGACACAACTTGATCAGCATTTTTAGTAAGAATCAAGGCTTCATTTTGATAAAAGCCTGCTAATCCAAGAATTGGTGAGGTAGAAGAAAAAAAGAAATAAGGTTGTTTCTGTGTGTCCCACTCAAAAAATCCTGTGGCCAAAATGACACACCTAGTAGAGAAAAAATGATCTCGAAACATTTTCTTTTCATGTACAGTTTCAGACTTTGCATTGATGATTAGTTTTGATGGTGCATTGTGAAGAGTAATGGAAATACCCCACGACCGCTTGTCCAGGAGGATTTTTTCGTGATTTTTTGCTAAGAGATAAATTTCAGTGCAAGGAGCTATATTGTATCTGGGAGGGAGTGTGGAGAGCATCGAAATATCGTGATCTCCAAATGTTGGCGAAGGATTGGCAAGTGCAAATCTACCGCACATGCTCTTTTTTCATTTTGTGCCATAAAAACTCTGCGAAAATTCTTGTTTGCTCTGCGTATAAGCCAGGTTGAAAATATAGAGTATATGGGGGATAATAAAATCCATCAGCAGAAAATTCAATGGATGAACCTGGCACAAAAGTACCACCTGCCATAATTATTGGATGTTTATA
>CAZOYI010000048.1:0-2549 GCA_964583965.1 uncultured Caldisericota bacterium | reverse complement strand
AATCTATACCGATTATGTTGAAGGAATCGGTGATAAGAATAAATTTACTACGAATGCTTCTCGCAGTTTCAATGGTAAAATTATTGCATCTGGCAGTGCAACTACTACATGGACGGATCCTCCTACATTCTTTGGTGAAAATGATCAGCCCTCCTTCACAATAAACAGAACTACTGAATCCAGCTGGGGAATCAATAAAATGAATGTATCTTGGGATATGGCTGACATAAAGCCAGGTGGTGCCAGTGCGGGAGCAGTCGCATTCCAATCGTCAGATGGAAACACTCATTTTGATAACTACAGTGGTACCGTTCAGTTGAAAAAAACAGGTCTTAAAGGTAGTAAAAAAGGAGACAAAAGAACAATCATCGTGAATCTTGGTAATATATATGGTTACAAGTATTATTATGAATGGCGTGAATAATAGGTAGAACCGGTCTATCAATACAAAAACCCCAGAGACAAAACGAATTGTTCTCTGGGGTTTTTTTAATAATCTAGTAAATCGTAAAATCTATTTTATGGCAGCGGAAACACTTTCATCGCTGCTATTGTATACTCACAAAGCAGGGCTTTCATTAACTCCTTCACAGATAGAATATTTTTTACGCGATAGGCATTGGCACCTGCAAAAGCAAATCCTTCTGTCAAATTTCCAAGTTTCGCATTTGTAAGGGCTTCATTAATGCAGTATGCTGCCTTCCTATAATTACAAGTTTTCAAACACTGCCAAGTACATTTCATTGGTCTTCGTTTACCCTGGGAAACATCTTCTAAAAAGGGATTTTGTATTGCCCTTCCAGGCAAGCCTACAGGGCTTTTAATGATAACGATATCTTTTTGTTCACAATCAAGGTATGCTTCTTTAAAATGATCGTCAGCATCGCACTCATAAGTGCCTACAAAACGGGTAGCCATTTGTACCCCTTTCGCTCCCAATTGCATAAATTTCGCAATATCTTCTCCTGTAAAAATTCCTCCTGCAGCAACAACAGGTATTTCTGTCTGATACTTCTCTTCATATATGCGAATTTCATTCACAACTTCGGGAAGAATCACTTCCAGTTTGTTTTCAGGATTTTCAAGCGCTTCTTCACGAAACCCAAGATGCCCTCCTGCTAAAGGTCCTTCTACGACAATTCCATCTGGAACATGCTGATAGTGCATATCCCAGTATTTGAATATCAATCGTGCTGCCTTTGCAGAAGACACAATGGGGAATATAGCAGTGGGGTACTTACGAAGTACATTTTTTTGAAGATTTTTTGGGGGATGAAGTGGTAGTCCAGCTCCTATAAAAATAACATCCACTTCTTCTTCGAGTGCTGCTTCTATCAAATCATCTGCATCGGATAAAGCAGCCAAAACATTCACCCCAATAATCCCATCTGTTTGTTCTTTTGTTTTGCGTATTTCACGACGCAAAACACGTTGATTAGCTTCTTTAAAATTTCTTAAATAGTCTTTTTCTAGCATCCCAATGCCAGCACTTCCGATTACACCCACTCCTCCAGCATTTGCTACTGCAGAGGCTAGCCCAGAAAGGGATATTCCAACACTCATCCCTCCTTGGATAATAGGAATTGTGGCAAATCGTTTACCAATTTTCAGTCGCGGGATCATCATTTTATACACTGTTCCATTCTGCAGAGTTCTTCTGCTGTTTCGCAGAAATACTCTGCTTGTTACCATTAATCATAGAAGAAACCGCGAAAATTACAACTCATTTTTGTAACATTTTTAAGAATTATTCAGGATTTGGAAACGTGATGTACACTTTCCGGGTGGAACTATCCCATCCCACTTTTGCTCCCAGGTTCTCAGAAACAAATCGTACCGGGATAACAGTTCTACCTTCGATCACAATGGGTACTTGAGACAGTGTAACAGAAACATCATTCACTTGTGCTTCTGGTTTGCCCACCCAAAGAACAATACAGGTACCATACAAAGTATAGGTGATTTTGCGAGTTTCGGGTTCGTAATCAATAGTAGCTCCAAATGCTTCTGCAATAAACCGAAGGGGGACCAATGTTGAACCGTTCCGTATACAAGCAGGAACATCCATGTCAAACAATTCTCCATTTACTTCAGCAGTTTTATTCCCCACCTGAAGAATAATGATTTTCTTTTCGGGTACTACCAAATAGTGATACACCGTGGTTGTATTGCCAGCATAGTCCATAGCTTTCAGCACAAATTCATTGATTTCAGGCTGCAATGCTACTCGTACAGTAAAATTCCCATTTTTCTCTGTTTTCACGGTTTCATCATTGATTGTTAACTCACAGCAGTCTTTTGTAATTCCTTTCAAAATACCCTCAGAAGAGGTAAACAATTGATAGTTTTCGTTTTCTACTTCAATACTTGGGGGAGTGGTATCCAACATGATTTTACACAAGATAGTAGCGGTATTCTCAGTAGTATCCTTAGCTGTAATTTTTATTTCATTTTCACCTTCTTGCAGAGATATTTCTATTTGAAAGGACCCTTGTGGAGATACTTCTATTTCTTTGTCATTGATCCATAATGCTGCGTCTGGTTCCGTA
>CAZOYI010000047.1:0-7048 GCA_964583965.1 uncultured Caldisericota bacterium | reverse complement strand
AAAGGTCGATAAACTTCAGTCGTTTTTCCCCATTTTTCCCAACTGCCGTAATCTTCGGCCCCAATTCAATTTCCGGTTTGGGAAGCTTATTTTTCAGGTGTTTTGCTTCTGTTTCTAATTTCATTTTTTCTCCTCCATACATTGTAAACAAATGTTCTGGTTGAACATCATAGACCTTGATTTGATGTGTCCACATTTTTTACAAACAAATTCATCATTCGCTTTCATTCTTCATCTCCATGTAGTGTTTCTGACAGAATATTTCGCATCCTTTTTCAGTGTGTACGTAGAATATTCCTTTTCTTTCACAACCATCAATTGAACAGTTCATCATATTAACCACAACAGATACAAATAATCATAAAAACAATAAGGAGTACAGCACAAATAACAGCAAGTATTAGAATTGTCGCTGGGATAAATGTAAAAAGAATCATATTGATGATTTCACCAACGTTTCTTTCAGCAATAATCAATGCAGCCATTATAATAGCAATTGACATTGATATTAACCCACAACAACCTACCTTTAATTCCATTATGCTTCCCTTAAGATGTTAAATGCTACTTTCAATACTTTATAAATATCAGCGTTTGCTGGAAGTGAACGGTACTCGAAACCGTGTGGTTTTGGTTCCCATTCTCCTCGATTTCTACCTGATTGAGTAACTTCATCATAGAATTTTATATCCATTTGTTTTACGATTTTTTCTATTGGTAAATCAATCACTTCTCCAGTGTCGGCATCTCGACTGCTGAAGTGAACGTGTATTCCTGCTGTGAGTTTATATTGGTCTTTTGAAAAGTCAAAACGACCAAAATGATGTGATTGTTTCCTTCCAAGTTCTGGATACACGTTTCTGGTATAATCACAATCCTTAAAACGGTCAAGATTGTGTCTTTCCCATAGGTCATCAACCCATTTTTTCGATTCGAATTTAACAGGGCAATCATCAAGTTTCATTCCAAATTTATTTGCTCTTAATGAGTATTGCAATTCTTCTGCTTGGAGTGTTGTGTAAACAGGATAAAGACGGTCGGAAGGAAGTGAACGGAGTTCTACAAGGAACTCGAATTCATCTCGAGGGAAACCGTACTTCTTTGGTTCTCTAAGTACTCCGTTTGATGTTAAGAATATTTCCTTCTCTATTCCTATTTCTCTGATTTCTTCCATATTTTATCTCCGCATTCTTTGCATGCTGCTAGAATTTTTTCTATTTTTTTATCTCTTGGGTCACCGAGAACATCCATTATTGTTACTTTATATACAGGATGTCCTTCAAAAAACGCACCACAAATATCACACTTATATGCCTCTCCCATATTACCATCCTCTCTTTCTGTAGTTTGCTATTCTTCTTAAACTGTCATCCATACTTTCCATTTTATCAACCATTTTTTTAAGTAGTTCATTATGTTTTTTTATTTCTTGTAGTATTTCATTTTTTGATTCCATCTATGATGCTCTCCCACACATCTAACCAGAAAGTGTAAAAAATGCTAATGAGTAACACAAAAGTTATTATTGGAAGTAACAATATAAAAACATCAACCTTTTCTTCTGTTGTCATTTCGTCCCAAGGTTTAAGACCGAATATTTCTTTAGTTCCTTTTTTGATTAATTTTAAATTCATAACCATCTGTCCAATGTCGCTTTGCTCGGTTTTGGTAGCTCTTTGTGTTCATTCAGTTCTTTCCAATTTTTGGACTTACTCCAATAATTGATTCTTCTCGGTATGATTTCTTTAGCGAATCGTTCTCGTTTTTCAAAAAGTATGTAATTGAATCCTTCAATAACACAAGCGATTCCTGTTGTTCCTGAACCTGCAAATGGGTCAACAACAATGCCTTTTAGTGGTGTAACAAGTCTTACAAGATATCGCATGAGATTGATAGGTTTAAGCGTTGCAATATCATTCTTTGCTATCGCTTTTGCACTCCCATATTTACCTGCACAACCTTTATCACCCGATACTATTATTTTTCCATCATCATCAATAGGACTTGTTATCCCACCTCCACCACAATTATCCAATCCAGCATTTCGTTCTGAACTATGTGCTTTGACACAATAAAAGAAACGAGAAGCGGAACCAGAATCATCAAACCCACATTCATATGCATCTTCTTTATTAAATTCTTCTTTATCTCCTTTATTCCATTGATACCTTTCAGAACCAGAATTAACATTGCCACCACGTTTACTTCTGATGCTTTTTGTTTCGGGAAACAAATCTAATACTTCTTGACTTCCATCATGAATGAAGTTCGCAGGAAATCTTCCTTGTTTAGATATTGGTTGTATTCCATTTGAACTCGTATTTTTCCAGCCAACAGCTTTGTTTCCAGTCATTCTTTTTACGGCAGCATCTAAAATATCTTGGTCTTTCGCTTCCACCCTGCATCCATCAATATTTAATCCACCAACACCCCACTTGAGACAGTTTTCTGCAACCGTTTTTTCTGATAATGGTTTACGAGCCAATACTATTGGTTCATGCGCGGGTTTAAGTGCTGTGCCCCAGCCTTCCCATTCGGAAGTGCCTTTGGTGATTTCTATGTTTCCATCTGTCGCAAATCCGTACTTCTGAACATTGTCTTTTGTGCCGTGATGCAACGTGGGCTTTTCTCCTATCTTTTCCCTCTCATTCCCCTGCAACTTATCCACCGCCTTGCCTATATTCAAACTTTTAGGAAAGCCACTATTACCAGTAATAAAAATCTTCCCATTTCTACGAGCCATAAAGTTACCTATTTCTGTTTCTATACACCAAACAATTCCTGTATAGATTTTACTTTGTTTCTTATGTTTACCTTGTATTTCTGTTGTGGGATTATAATGTATAGAACAACACATCTTGTTTTTATTAATCCAACCCTGTTTATTTGTTAAATGTAATAAAATTTGAAATAATTCTAATTGTTCCAAATCACTTTGATAAAATGCACCATAACCACCATTTCTGTTTTTACTTCCATCACCTTCACACAATCCAACTATTAATCTTTCTTTTTCCCCATGCGATAATTCTAACAACTTCTTGTTTATTTTTTTATTTGGTATGATGTCTTTTATCTTTTTACTCCATTCACCACTTATGTAGAATTGATGTTCTACATATTTTCTATCTTTGTATTCTCGTTCTCTTTTATATTCTGAATATATAATTCCACATCTCCCCAACACATATTTTATTCTCTCGACTTTCTCTTTGTTCACAGATGATTGATAAATATTTACAGCATTACAATCTTTTTGAAAATGTCCTTCAGATATAATCCATCCTATGACTTCTGCAAAATCTTTCCCTATGGAATACTTACCATCATAAATACCAGATAATGGAATTTTGTATTTTTGTGGTCTATCCCAAGCATCGACATATCTGAAATTTTCATCATACCACGAATCTCTTATGTTGTTTATTTGTTTCCTATTGTTTTCTTGTATAAGCATCTTGTGATTTTTAGTTAAAAGTTGATTTGTATTATGATTTTTTATATAAACCATTTCTTCATTTTTAACCTGATAGTTAAAAATATTTTTAACACTATTCTTTATTATTTTTTTATTAACAAAAGAAAAAACTTTGTTAGTAATAGATATTTCATTATATTTTTTCCAACCATCTTCAGTTAATATTTCTGTTTGCTCATCTAAACAACCATATACCCACATTATTGTATCTCTAATTTGGAAACCAGCGTCTTCTATCGCACAAGCCATACGGTGATAGGTTCTTGAACCGCCGAAAGATAAAAGGTGACCGCCTGGTTTGAGAATTCGGAGTGCTTCCTTTGACCATTCATAACTGAACTGTTGATATTCCTTCGGTGTGAATGAATCCCAGTCCTTACCCATAAAGGCAAGTCCGTATGGAGGGTCGGTTACTATTGAATCTACTGAATTTGATTCTATCTTTTTCATGCCCTCGATACAATCCATGTTGTAAATTTTATTTAGTTTCATGTGGTAATTCCAGCTCCTTTCCTTCTAAAATTTCTTTCACCGTCAGAATTTGTAGTTTTGGATATCGTTGACCAAAATTATCATGAATAAAACCTTTACTATTTGCGTATGATTTCATACCAGGTGTGGGTTCTTCAAGGGTTAGAAAAATACCAGCTTCAGCTTTTCCTTCAACAGTACCGTTTAAGTCTCTTATATCAGATGGTGTAACATGTCCACTTTTTACGGATATGATTGCCTTCTTGGATTTCTTGTTATCTACCCAATAATAGTAACCGTCCTCTCCTTTATCACCAGTCTTTTTAGTATTTGGCATACCACCGACTTTACCTGTGACCCAATCTTGAAATCTAAATCTTCCACGTTCTTTGATAAGATTATATACTTGCTCAATACTATTTGGTTCACCCTCAACAGTAAAAGTTGTACTATGAATGCCATTTTTTCTCAATCGTTCTTTCAGTAACCTAACAGATTGATATGTGATATCTATACCAATCCATTGTCTACCTAATTGCTCAGATGCAATCATAGTTGTAGCACAACCACAAAAAGGGTCTAAAACTACATCACCTTTGTTACTACTTGCCTTGATGATGCGTTCTAAAAGAGCAAGTGGTTTTTGGGTGGGATAACCACATCGTTCTTTAGGACTACAATATTGCATTGCCTTTATATCCCACCAATCTTCTGGAAACTTTCCAAGAGGATTCAATTCTACTTTTGAACCAACAGTTTGATGCCACTTACCGTGATGAGTTGGATTTTTTGCTCTATTAGTTGTTAATGGAGAATATTCTAATCTAACATCATCAACATTAAAAGTCCACTCATCATCAGACTTTGAATACCAAAAAAGATTATCATGCTTCCTTGAAAATTGTCCAACTTTTGGACTTGTTGCTCCTGTATAACACCACACAATCTCATTTCTGAAATTCTTTATTCCAAAAATGTTATCCATGATTATTTTTAGGTAGTGGCTTGCTGTTTGGTCGCAATGAAGATAGATTGAACCTGTGGATTTTAGTACTCGGTGTAATTCCATCAATCGAGGTGTCATCATAGTAATGTATGCCATCATATTGTTTTCACCAAACATTGAACGGAATGCTTTGATAGTATCAATCACCTTTGGACTTTTACACCGCAGTAAATCATCATATGTTTTAGAAATATCACCAGTCCAATTCCATGTATCATCGAATGCTTTGAACTGTACATCCTTTCCGTAAATAACATTGTAAGCTCGTTTGCTATTGAATGGTGGGTCAAGATAAATGAGGTCAACACTTTCATCTTTGATATATTTCTTTAAAATATCCAAATTGTCTCCAAAGTAGATTTTATTAGAATTCATCTGTACTTGCTCCTTTTTGTGATGTCCATTGATGTATTGTATTTACCTTTGCTAACCGTTTCCTTGCCATCTGGCAGCATTTCTCTCCTAACTCTATACCTATGTAGTCCCTACCCATTTCTTTTGCTACAAGGCAAGCTGTACCGCTTCCTGCGAACGGGTCAAGTACGATATCACCTTTGTTACTACTTGCTTTTATAATTCTCTCTAATAATGCAAGGGGTTTTTGAGTGGGATAACCACATCGTTCCTTACTTTGGGTGATTGGAATATTCCACCAATCTCTTATCTTAGCACCACCCATTAACTTTCTCATTTTTCCCTTCATATTGGCATATCTTTCTCCATCTATTATATGATTGTATCTTGCTAATTGTGCTTCTGTATAATCTCCCCTCTGTACATTAAATATGTATTTGTTTGACTTTGTATAAAAAAGAATCACATCATGTTTTCTTGGAAAATACTTTGTTGCAGTATCATTTTCCTTATAACACCAAACTATTTCATTTTGGAAGTTTTTTATTCCGAAGATGTTATCCATAATGATTTTGAGATAGTGGCTTGCTGTGGGGTCACAATGAAGATAGATTGAACCTGTGGATTTGAGGATTCGTTTCATTTCGATGAGACGTGGTGTCATCATTATTAGATATGCCATCATGTTGTTTCTACCAAGAATGTTGTAAAAAGATTGGATGACATCTGATATCTTTGGAGCATACTTCTTTACATTTTGGTATATGATGGTATCTGTGTATTTTTCTTTGCCAATAAGTTTTTCATATGTGTTGTATTTATTTTGGTCTTCCCATGTCCATGTGTCATCAAATGCAGTTGATTGGGCAATAGGTTCGTCTTTGTAGATTATGTTGTATGCTCTCTTGCTATTAAATGGTGGGTCAAGATAGATGAGGTCTACATAGTTTGATGGGAATTCATCGACATTCTGCATCCATTCAAGATTGTCACCATAATAAATCTTATTTTTATCCATACTATAACTTCCTCTTCACTATTGGCAGATTTAATTGATGTTTCTTTAATCTTTTTTCAAGAAGGTCAACAGAAATATATGTCATATCAATGCCAATCCACTTTCTTTCCAATAGTGCAGCAGCAACAAGGGTAGTGGCAGAACCACAGAATGGGTCTAAGACAATATCACCAGGATTTGATGATGCCTTGATTATGCGTTCTAAAAGAACAAGGGGTTTTTGTGTTGGATAGCCTGTGCGTTCTTTTCTCCCTCTAACACCTTCATTAATACTATCTATATCAATCCAAACATCATCTATTCTTGTTCCTTTTCTTTCTGAAACAAGTTTCATTTCTTTTCTACCATAGTGCGACCAGTAAAACAGTTCGCCATCTTTTTCAAACGAATTTTTTTCTATCCAATCTTTTGTCACAGAGTAATACAACTGATTATATTTAACATCGTTATAACTTTTTGAGTAACATAATAATATATCATGGTTCGGAGTATGCTTTGAACCAGCACTTTTTCCTCCACTACCACTCGACCTTCTCCATATTATTTCGTTTCTAAAATTTTCTAATCCGAAGATGTTATCCATGATTATTTTGAGATAGTGGGATGCTGTTGGGTCACAGTGGAGATAGATTGAACCTGTGGATTTTAGTACTCGGTGTAATTCCATCAATCGAGGTGTCATCATAGTAATGTATGCCATCATATTGTTTTCACCAAACAT
>CAZOYI010000046.1:0-8604 GCA_964583965.1 uncultured Caldisericota bacterium | reverse complement strand
AGGGATCAGATCAAACATACGGTTCAGCAGAGCTGGAGAGTGAGGTAGGTTTGAGCCGCCTGGCCAGGTGTCCGCCCACAACATGGGGCAGTGCTCAATAGCGATCTTGACATTATTGTCAGCAGCAAGTTTGACAATGTCAGGCCAGACCAGCATCATCTGCTCGAAGTTATAGTCTAAGTCTTTCCGCCATTCACGTCCTGAGATGGAAGTATCCCAAATACGCCCAATAAAGGTACTCACGATACCAACCCCCAGTTTCCCAGCACCGACGATTACTTTCTTGAGGTGATCGACAACATGATTGCGGTGTTCAAGATCAGGATGGAGCGCGTTTGGATAATACCCTAAGACAGATAGATCAACATGATGATCAGACATCAAGCCTTTGATCTCATCTACGTGTGAGGGGCTGAGTGAATCGACGTCAATATGCACGACACCGCCATACTTACGTTGTTTTTCTTCCCCAGCAGGCCAGCAGCAGACTTCCAGCATTTCAAAATCATTCTCCGCAGACCATTTGACAAGTTCATCTAAAGACCAAGTTGGAAATGCAGCACTCATTAAACCAAGTTTCATGATTAAATCTCCTTTCGCACCAATTATATCTCATATTCTTTTGAATCATCCAGGTTTGGAAACACAAAATGTTCTCAGGCAGGAAATAAAGATGTATTTATGGAAAAAAGCTATCCTTTCTTGAGAGTTTTCTTTACTTCTCTTCTTGCATTTCCAAGAACACTTGTACCAGGGCTGGATCAAAATGAGTTCCAGATTCTTCTTTTATCATTTCCAACACTTCAAATTCTGGAAGTGCATGTCGATATGGTCGTTCAGAACGGAGAGCATCCCAGACATCTACTATCGCAAATAAGCGTGCAATTAAGGGTATTTCTTCTCCCTTCAAGCCGCATGGGTATCCACTGCCATCCCATTTTTCGTGATGACTGTATGGGATATCCACTGCAGATTTCAGAAAAGGAATCGTACATAACCAATTGTAAGCGTATGTAGGATGTTTACGCATTATTTCCCATTCTTCCTCCGTTAGCTTGTCAGGCTTATGGAGAATGCAATCTGGGACACCGAGTTTGCCTATGTCATGTAAAATGGCGCCAATACGTACTTGTTCAATCATGTCATCATCTAAACCAAGTTTTTTGGCAAATGCAACTGATTTTTCGGTGACTCGTTCAGTATGACCTTCAGTTTCTTTATCTCGTAGATCGAGTGCTGCAGCCCAACCCTCAATCGTTTTATGGTAGGAGATCAGCAATTCTTCATGCATCACTTCGAGTTCTTTGCGTTGTTCGAGCAGTGTGCGATAGCGGTTGAGCCTTGTGATTGTCTGCACACGCGCTATCAATTCGACTGAATCAAAAGGCTTGGTGATGAAATCGTCTGCACCAGAATTCAATCCTTTCAATCTTGATTCCTTGTTATCTAGAGCGGTGATCATGATAATTGGCACCTCTGCAATGGATGGTGTAGCGCGCAGCTTCTTGCAGAGTTCAAAGCCATTCATCAATGGCATCATAACATCCATTAGAATTAAATCTGGTTGTAGCTGCAGCGCTAACCCTAAGCCGTCTATACCATTATCAGCAAAGTGAAGTTCAGCGATATTACTCAGCAAGGCATCAACTGTGTTGCGTACGATTTCTTCATCATCAATGACTAGAACTGTGGGTAAGTTTTCCAAGATTAATCTCTTTCAATGAAATCAAATAAATGAACCTACTTCTTTATTAATTGGTTGATTTGTTCTTTTAATTCGGTTAACTTGATAGGTTTACTCATATATTGATCAGCTCCGGCTTCTAAGCAGCGTTCTCGATCTCCTTTTAATTCCAGTGCTGTAATCGCGATCAGTGGAGTTTTCGCAATGATTGTATTAGGATGGGCGCGAATAGTTCGTATCGTATTCAAATCATCCATGATTGGCATTTGAATATCCATCAGGATGATATTTGGGATGTGTTTTGGGATTTTTTTCAGCAGATCAATGCTCCTACTGAATGTCTCTACGCGGAAACCATTTGCCTGTAGGAAATTGGAAAATAATTCTCGGATGACTTCATTATTGTCTGCGATCATGACTAGCGGCTGATCAATTTTATCATCGGTCGGAAAAACTATCTGCTCAGTTTGATGGACTTCAATTGCTTTTTCTACTTCCAATTTATTTTCAACCTCGCTAATATCCAACTCGGAATATGGCAGAATAATAGTGAAGCGACTTCCTTTACCAAAAGAGCTTTCAACTTCAACTTTTCCACCAAGCAGTTTTGTCATGCGTTGAACAAGCGAAAGCCCTAAACCGGTGCCGGATTGCATTCGGTTGAGCTCGCTGTCAATCTGTGTGAATGGTTTGAAAAGTTTTTCCATATCTTCTGGCTTAATTCCTTTTCCTTGATCCCAGACGCTGAAGCGAATGAATTGCTGGGACTTATCCAGGTTAACTTCCAAGCCTAGATTTCGCATCGTTGGCGTGAATTTGATGGCATTACTGAGCAGGTTTACCAGCATCTGTTTTAGGCGGCGTGAGTCGGTTAGCAATTTGATTGTAGCAGGATGCATAGTAAATTCCACATTTTGCTTTTTCTTCTCTAACATTCCTCTGGTTAAGGACAGGCTTTCTTGACAGATTTTTGAGACTTCACAAGGTTCAAAATTTATATCCAGTTTCCCAGCCGCGATTTTGGAAAGATCAAGAATATCATTGATGAGATCTAGCAAATGACGGCCGCTACTTTCAATATTTTCGATTGCATTTAATTGTTTAGCATTCAAATTTCCGAAGGTTTGCAACTGTAGCGCTTCCGAAAGACCGAGAATGCCAGTTAATGGAGTCCTTAATTCGTGACTCATACTAGCCAAGAAATCATCTTTCAAACGGGATGCTTTTTCAAGCTCAAGGTTGGCAGCGTGTAATTTATTTCGGCTTTCGAGTAGTTCATCTTCCGCTTTTTTGCGTTCAGTGATATCTCGTACGACGCTTTGTGCCATTACGATTTCTCCTTGATCGTTATATACCGGCGAAAGATTAATTTCAACTGGGAATTGATGCCCATCTTTAGCGATAAAAGTGCGTTCATAAAGAGGGATTTGGTTACCGTTTAACACCTCTGCTAATTTATCGTAAGCATCTTGTTCTTGATCGCTTGGCGTGTTGAAGTTAACCTTTTTTGCCTCCAGTTCGTGATATTCTTCAAAGGTGTAACCAAGCATGTTCATCGCACGCTGATTAGCTTTTTGTACGTAGCCTTCAGGGTTAATTAAGTAAATCCCGTCATTGGAGTTTTCGAAGAGCGCGCGGTATATCGCCTCTTGATCGCGAATAATTCTTGTTCGTTTTTCTACTCTCTTTTCCAAATCTCGATTTAACGCTTCGAGTTCCAATTGGACTTTTTTTATGACGGTGATATCCAAAACCGTACCAAAAACGCGATTAACATTGCCATTTGAGTCAAAGCTGGGATTATAGGTTGCTTGATAATATCGTCTTGAATGTGGTTTATTTTCAGATATGAGCGGGCTGTAAACTAATGTTGCTGATTGACCAGTTTGACTTACGAATTGATGAGTAGCCAAAACGGATTGACGATCTTCTGGTTGCAGCAGCTCGAGAAAATCCTCAAGGATTGGTACGCCATTGGTTGGATCGCATTCGAATAGTTCGAACATCTCCTTTGACCATTGACCGCTTCCAGTTTCGGGATCAAAATCCCAACTGCCGAGATGAGCAACACGCTGTGACATTTCAAGGATCTCTTGATTGTGTTTAAGCTGTATGAATGCCAGCTTTCTTTCGGTAAAATCTTTAAAGTTATTAACGATTGCTTGAACATCTGGATCTTTTAACAAATTATGGAACGTGCCACTGATCCAGCGGTAAGTACCATCTTGATGTAAAAACCGGTATTCAGCAGTGAAGGATTCTCCCGGATATTCAGTAAGACGAACAAATTTTTCATGCAGACTATCAGCATCTTCTGGGTGTACGTAATCAATAGCTTGCTTGCCAATCATCGTCTCGGGAGAATATTCAAAGGCTCGATAAGCAGAAGGGCTTCCAAACGTAAAGCGTCCTTGTGAATCAAGCAGAGTGATACCATCGGGTGCATTCTGGATTAATGCGCTATTGCGTTTCTCTATCCGTCGAGCTCTTTCTTCCGTTTGTTTACGGTCAATTGCGATGGCGACTTGGTTTGAGACAAATTCCAGCATATGTAGCTCACGTTCTGAATAAGCGTTTGGATCGCTGTAATGTTGAACTGCAATCACCCCAATCGTTTTACCGTGCTTTAGGAGCGGTACGCCAATCCAGACTGCACACCTTCTTTTTCTGTAATGATATTTTCCAAAATGTTTGGTATCGTCATAGAAGAGGGGTTTACCAGTTTGCAATACATGCAATGTCAGACTATCTTTAGGATGAAAGGGTGTTGAATCTCGTATGTCCATTTCGTCTTCGGAATATACAAAACGCAATAAATCTTGTTTTTCATCATATAAGGCGATATAAAAGTTCCTGGCATCCATGATTGCTTGGATTTGTATGTGAATTTGTTTGTATAGCTCTGGTAGCGTGTCTGCCGTTTGAGTTGCTTCTGCAATCTCAAAGATGGTGTCAGTAAGCAAATTTGCCAATTTATTTTCAGTTATATCGCGGATAATAATTATTGCTTCATCTTTATTGACGCTGGCGACAATTCGTGCTTCAAAGCATTTCTGGTTTCTTCCGTCTCCTAGGCAGTATTCAAATTTTTGAAGGTTTCCGGTAGTAAAAGCGAGTTCAATCTGTTCTATAGTTGGTTGAGATATTTCCGTTGGCATCACTTCCGGGATGGTTTTACCTAAAAAATCTTCAGAGGGAAGGAATAAATGGTTTTCGGATGGTGTGTGGAAGTCGAGGAAGATGTAATCCCGATTGATACGGAAAAGGATATCGGGGATAGCTTCCACAATCGATCGGTTTCGATGTTCACTTTTCTGCAATCTACTATTAGTTTGCTTTGCCTCTGTGATGTCTATCGCTGAAGTGGATAAATATTTTGGTTTTCCTTCTTCGTCGTATATTAAAACCCCATGGTGCAACATGAGAAACTGCGACCCATCTTTACGAACATGCCAGAGTTCAGCAGGACCAAATTGTCCGCTCTCATTCAATTGTTCGATCGTCTCTTCAACGGCTTTGCTTTGATCGCGGTTGTGAAATATTTTGAGTTCTTTTCCCAGAAGCTCCTGCGGTTCATAGCCGTGAATATGGGCAAAATACGGATTGATATAGACCAATTTTCCATCGAGATCGCTGATCGCTTTTCCATAATTTGCAAAATCAGAAATGGTTTTGAACATTACCACTTCTTCTTGAACACTTTTTTTCTCAGTAATGTCTTTTGCGGTGGCAACGAAATTTGTGATCTCTCCGCGCTCGTTTTTCATCGGAGTAATTGTTTTTATTTCTGTATACAGCTCGCCGTTTTTTTTCTTGTTGATGATTTCCGCTTCAAAGGTCTTGCCTGCCAGGATAGTGTCCCATAGTTCTTTGTAAAATTCATGACCTTGTTCTCCAGATTTTAGGATCCGCGGATTCTTTCCTATTGCTTCCGGCAGTGAGTATCCGACTGATTTCTCAAAAGCTGGGTTTACGTATTCGATTTTGCCATCGATATCCGTGATTAGGACCATATCTGCGGTTTGTTCAACAACCTTTGAGAGTTTTTGGATTTGATTTTCGACTTCCTTATTTTTAGTAATATCGACTGAAAATATTGCGATTTGAGAAACTTCCCCTTTTTTATCCAAGATGGGTAGTAAGGAGTTCTGCATATGACGTCCATCTTGACAATCTTCAAACTGTAACGGATTTTTATTTGCAGTAACTTTAGCGATCTTTCTTTTACGTGCCTCAACAATTTCAGTGGGAAATAAATCAAATATATTTGCGCTCAGGAAATCTTTGCGTTGAATTTTCAATCTTTCTAGTGCTGTAGAATTCGCCAAGATTCCAGTACCATCTGGTTTTATGATTGCGATGGATTCATTGATCGATTCGATAAGCGCAAGCATTATCTCTTCAGACTTCTTTGAAGCTTGCTGTTCAATTCTACTTTCAACGTTTCCACCTAAGTATTTCTCTTTCGAGGAGGCTTGCACTTCTTTTTCTCTAGATACTTCCTGCATGGTGATAATGATCCTATAAGGTGCTTTTTCTCCGGGGTGGAAGTCGGGGATAGCAGTGGATTTAATCCATATGTATTCTTTCTTCTTAGAATTCAGAATACCAAAAATGATATTAGAAATCTCTTCTCTGTGTTCCATAACAAGGGAGAAGGGGTGCTGTTCGTTTGTTGCCTTTACTCCATTCTCAAAGATTATACTCCAGCGAGAATCATTGATCTTCTTCCCAAATAGTTCCTTGGAATCAATACCGAAGATGTTTTCTGCAGTGTTATTTACTGAAAGGATCGTCCCTTGTGGAGAGAGGTATAAAATCCCGATTTCCAGGGTGTTAAGAAGATGGTTCAAATGAGCGCAATCGGTTATGTTTTCTTTTTGCTGTTTATTAACTTCGTTTGAAATTTTCTTTACCGACATGGCAGCTTCCTATTCATTGGGTAGATTTCACCGATATATAAATTCCGTGTGGCTGTCATTGTTTGCTAAATTGTTAAATATATGCAAGGAAATTTGAAAATATTTAGGATATTTCGTAATATTTTAAATCATTATAACATCTCTTGGTCAAAATTGATAATCTAAAGGATGCTACTCTTTCACAGGTTGAAAAAAATTAATTGACTAGCCGTCATTATTCTACTAAAATAGTTATAGTGTTGTATAAAAATTCTATAAAGATAGGTTTGGTTGGAGTCAATATGAACGAAAATCAGGATCTCAATCAAATAACTGTTCGTGCGATGATCACTCAACGAGAAAAACTAGTGAAGAATGCTGTCGATTGGCAATATGCCAAACAACCAAAAGCTTGGGCAGCCTATAAGGAAATTGGATATCAAAAAAGTTTACGCGATTCAAATTTTCATTTCTCCTATCTCTCCGAAGCTATAGCAGTAAATGATCTTTCTATCTTTCTAGATTATGTCGCTTGGATGAAAGTCTTTTTCGGTTCGCACAACTTTCCTATAAATACAGTACCTGAGGCTCTCCATGCTATGAAATTTGCAATAAGAGAAATCTTGGAATCAGATCTAACTGATCTTGCTATACAGTTTCTCGATATTACTCTTAAGCATTATCCTGACATGAGTAAAACAATACCATCTTTCTTGAAAGTAGATGAACCACAATATGAACTGGCAAAGAAATATCTGGATACATTGATAGCGGGTGAAAGACAAATGGCTAGTAAGGTGATCTTAGATGCAGTTGACGAGGGGATAGCTATCAAGGAGATATATTTAAATGTCTTTCAAAAAACTCAACTTGAAGTTGGTAGACTTTGGCAAATTGGTCAGATTAGCGTGGCACAGGAACATTTCTGTACAGCAACAACGCAGATGGTCATATCGCAGTTGTATCCATATATTCTATCCTCAAAAAAGTCAGGTTATAGTCTAGTAGCCACCTGCGTTGGTGATGGGTTGCATGAGGTGGGTATGCGAATGGTAGCGGACTTCTTTGAGATGAGCGGTTGGGACACTTATTTTTTAGATCTAATACTCCAACTAGCAGTATCATTGATGCAATTGAAATGCGTAACTCAAACTTAGTTGCTATTTCTGCAACCTTGCCTCTGCATATAAGAAAGGTGGCAGAAATTATCAAAGAAATTCGTAAGGAGCTATCTACTTCCGTAAAAATATTAGTGGGTGGTTATCCGTTCAATATTCCCAATCATCTTTGGGAAAAGATAAACGCGGATGGTTTTGCCCCTAATGCACAGTTAGCAATCCAGATTGCTGAAAACCTAGTCGCTTGATTTAGCTATTTAACATCATGAAATCAGTTTACCTTTGATAGGCAGTATAAAAAAATTTCCGCTCTCATCGTTTGTTTCTAAAAGTTATTTCAGTGTAGTGATAGACTATGATCAACCTGAACAATCTTTTTTGGATGAAAAATTTGAGACTATTTACCGGTTTTGCGTTTTCTTGTGACACTTCTGGAAATATTCTGGAAGTGTTTAATAATTCAATGAGTTTGGATGGTTTATCCTCTGGTATTACCCTTTTGGAGCTTTTAAATTCTGAAGATCGGTTTTTAAGGTTGATAAATTTCTAAGCCAAGTTTGTATTTGCGGTTCTGCTTATGGTTGGGATTTCAATGTTAACCAACCTCACCGCAAGGTATCTTTCAGATTTCTGGAGCATTGGTTAAAAAAAAGATCATGGTAATGGGCGTCCTAATGAATGAGCAGACGTATAAAGCGTTAGAACCTATTATTAATGAGCAAACAATCGTCCCTGAAAAGGTTCTAATGGATTGCAACGATGTCGCCCAAGAATCCAAAATTGACGCTCAATTAATAGAAGTTTTTAGCCGATTGAATAGTGAACTAATTTGTGCACAGCGTAAGTTTGCAAAGAAGAATAAAGAGCTAACGCTTTTGTATGAGGAGGTGCAGGCGTTAAC
>CAZOYI010000045.1:0-3493 GCA_964583965.1 uncultured Caldisericota bacterium | reverse complement strand
TGAAGGCTCCATCTATCTTACCATGGCTCCAAATCTTGTAGATGGTTCCCTATTCTTTATCACTAATCGAGGCAAGATGTATGAAATACCTGTTGAATATTAGGAATAGCTTGGGACGATGCAAGAAACTCAAAACAAATAATCGGTCTAAAATTGATTTTGGATATTTTGGAAGCATAAATGAATCGTAAAATAACATACGATGCCTATGGCAATCGAATTCAAAAAGAAACATCTACAGAATTCATTACCTATCACTATTCTCCTTATGGAATTCTCCTATCAACCCCATCAATTTCGCAACCTCATTTTCTATCTGGAAATGCCCAATGTCAATACAAAACCGAATCCTCCCTATACTATATGCATGCACGATACTACGATGCTCATACCGGACGATTTCTAACCAAAGATGCGTTGCCTGGATCTCTGCGTTCTCCTCTATCACAAAACCGCTACACCTATTGTCAAAACGATCCCATTACCCTTATTGATCCTACTGGCAACTCTCCCGAGAACACCGGCAATCCACCGAGGATGAGTGGGCCACAATCTTCACAACAAGTATCTATCGATACATCTAATCCATGCTATTTACCCGATGTTGGTAATGGTGATTCAATACCAATGATTGACATCAGTGGTAACAATGATTGTTGCTATATATATTATAGGGACGTAACAACGGGAATTATATACCGAGATGTCATTATTCCAGGCGAGGGGAATACAACTTCTACTATAAGAGTAGCAGTTGGTAAAGATACTAGTTCTGGACGTGTCAGGTATTCACTTCAGGAAATTGTAGAAGGATTAGAAAGCCAAAAAGAAGGAGATGAGAATAGCCCACGAAATCAATGTATTGATGGTATCATTGATGCTATTAAAGCAATAAGCAAGTCCATAGTTCATGATGCAAGCGGATATTCATTAGTATACTCATTAGCAGCAGCTTTTGCTCAATCTGATGCATTTCAAGAACAAACTACTACATACAATGGAGAAAAAAACGAAATAACCTGTTGGGATGCTTTTGATAGAGATTACGTAGGCAAAGATAAATACTATCAGTGGATGAAGCACTCCATTATTGGAGGATTTATAGCTTCAAAGATGTCAACGGATAGAATAAATATTCCTGGTACGGCTATAGCTCCCACTAGTGCTATAGGTGTTAGTGAATCTGACTTGAATAGAATGATAGGTTTTTCTGTAAGCTTCATGTATGACCGATCTGGTTACGACATGCCCCTTTATAGCAGTAATGGTACAATGGATTTAGTTGGGGTTGCAAATCTCATGAAAGCAATGATTAGAGAAGAAAGACGAGCTAGAGGTTCTATTGTACCTGGGGAAAAAAGCAATTTATCAAACGTTAATGAGTATTATTGGAACGATCATGCTGGCGAAGTAGAAAATACTGTAGTACCCGGTAATAAAAGATCAAAATATTTCGCTGAATTTGATTCTGGAGACGGTTCTTTAACCTATGAAGCTATAAATAATAGTCAGTTTCTATCTGTTATTGCAGGTGTTGGGGTTTTGTTTATCAGTGCAGACATGGTGATGAACTATGAGAGACCTGTCTACGAAAAATACAGTGTTGGGTTTTGGCTTGAGTCTGCAAGACGTTATAATGGCGGAGGTGAAGGTATCACTAATGACACCAATTTAACACGTATAAAAAATTACTGTAGTAATTTTAAATATTTTGATGATAGATACTCTAGGTATGTTGATCAATATGTTGATGAATTTTTACCGACGCTGGTAGTTGTTATAGAATAACACTTTATTTGAAAAAGAGAGGTAGAATATGAAGAAACTATGTGATTTGCAGAAGAAAGATCAAGTGTATGGTACGAAGTATACCAATCTCGTTTTTAACAATAGTAAAACTTGCACAAATAGAAGTATTGCAACCAGTATTTGCTTATTGTTATTATTCTCCCTTGCCATCTGTTCTTTCGGTTGTAGCCAAGCAAAGTCAAATACAATCAAAAATGATGAAGAGAAAATTCCTGCAATCAACACCTATGGCAATACTACGGGTAATATTGCCAACGTGGGAATAGCAGCCATTCAAGGAGAGTGGATCTATTACAGCAATGTAAGTCGTAGGGGTGAGTTATACAAAATACGTGTTGATGGATCAGATAAAACTCTTTTGTGTGAAGACAATGCAACATTTATCAATGTAGTAGGGGATTGGGTCTATTACAGTAACTCTTTTGAAGGCGAAAAGCTGTATAAAATACGAACAGATGGTACAGAAAAAACGCTATTAAGTGAAGATCCTGCATGGCATATTCGAGTAATAGGAGATTGGATTTACTATTCCATTTCAGGGATGGGGATTTGTAGAATCCCCATCAATGGAGGTAAACGTATATTGGTGAGTGGCGATCATGCATTAAGTTTTCCAATCGTTACTGAAGATTGGATTTACTGTATAAAGGATTTCGACTCTGAGAATATCCTTTGCAAAATTCGGACTGATGGTACTGATCTTACTAGTCTACACGACAATTCAGTATGGGGATTGCTTGTTGCAGGGGATTGGATCTATTATGTGAAACATTTGGACAATGTGGCGAATGCAAGGACAGAGCTATGTAAAATCCGTACCAACGGTACAGAACGTACAGTAGTGTACAAGGGTGAAACTGGTCCCATGAATGTTGCAGGGGATTGGATTTATTTTTGGAACGAAGAAAAGGATGTTCCTAAACTTTGTAAAATCCGTACCAATGGGACCAAATATACGGTATTGGCGGAAGGAGATTTTAATCAAATCAATGTCGTGGGAGAGTGGATTTATTGTACAAAAAAAGTATTTGGAGATGATATGTACCGCATGGGAAGAGACACGCTTTATAAAATGAGAACCGATGGCACCGACTTCCAGCTTGTTGAATGAAAGTGCTTTTAGTTTTGGAATTGGCAACGAATAATGTGATGAAGTTATCCATAAACTAACTGTGATTGTTTTTTGATTTAATTGTCACATGAAAAAGTTTTAAACTCCAGTTTTCATGGTATAATATTAGTATAATGAAAAGAAATGTATGTTCGAAAAACTTGCTTTCTATTGAATCTGACTTGGATTCTATTAATGCATCCTCTTATCTGGAGGGATATACTTTATCTAAGAAGGCTTTAGAAAGATGTAAAATGATACTCGAAGGTAAACTATCTCCAGAAGATGCAATCAAACAAGTTCTTTCTGCTTCTTTCGTAGATTAGTTTTTCTTTACTTCCCATATATCCTCTCTAACAAACAAACCAAAGATACCCCAAAAAATGATTGATAATTTGGTTTTACTCTTTTTGACTTTGGATATTTTTGGAGTATTCTCAGAGTAGGATAAAATTATGGTGTTTGTTTTTATTTTTACACAAAGGATCGTTATGTTTGTTTCAGACTATGATGCAGTGGTTATTTTAAAAAGGGCATAACAATGATAAAAAGAATCAGCTTGTTTATTGTAGT